>DAORIK010000001.1:0-70330 GCA_035438465.1 Chitinophagales bacterium
CCAAGAAAACAGCTAAATATTTTATATTGATTTAACACAACTCATTGAAAATGAGCTTTTGTATGGTCAAAGAATTTTATTGGGATAAATAAAGTAGCGCCATTGGGGATGTCTGTAAAAATCAAGGTCGAAGAGGTTTTAAACCTCTTCGACCTTGATTTTATGTTAGTTGTAAAGATATTTTTTCTTTAATCTCTTCTTCTTGCTCCGGCAAATATGGAGATATAGTATAATAAGGTAACCAAAGAACCTAAGGCAGCAACAACATAAGTGGAGGCAGCCCATTTTAAAGCATTTTTGGCTTTATCATGCTGTTCCGGTTGTAAAATCATGCTACTGTCCAACCATTTTAATGCTCTTGCTGAAGCGTCGAATTCTACCGGTAAGGTTATAAAGCTAAAGATGGTTGTCATCGCAAATAACACAATACCGATAAGCAATACCCATGGAATTTGAGTAAACATCAGTAATGCTAAACCCCCTAAAATAATCCATTGTACATATTGAGAACTTATCTGTACTACCGGTACTAGCTTTGAACGCATGGTTAACCACGTATAAGCAGTATTGTGTTGTACGGCGTGTCCGCATTCATGAGCAGCAACAGCTGCGGCCGCTACATTGGATTGTGCATACACCCAATCGCTCAGGTTTACAGTTTTATCTAATGGATTGTAATGGTCGGTGAGCGCACCGGGCACTGAAATTACTTTAACATCAAAAATTCCATTGTCACGCAACATTTTCTCTGCTACTTCTTTGCCTGTCATACGTATTGGCATCTGAGAATATTCTTTAAAGCGGCGTTGCATCGTAAAACCAACGTACCAGCTTACACCCATAATTAAGATCGAGATCAAATAAATTCCACCCATTTTTTATTTTTACTTTTTTCAATTAACAAATATAGACCTAAAATAGTTCCGATTTTTTTCAAATATCTCCCCGCAATTTACGGAAACGTTTCCGTGCTTCTATAGAAAAGGTGCTGTCTTTAAAATCTAAAATTATTTTCTCGTAATAGGACTTTGCTTTTTCTTCGTCTTTAAGATAATTCTGGTACAAATCGCCTAAATAAAAAACAGCATTATCTGCTAAAATATCTGTAGAATAATTTTCTACAATTTGTTCCAGGTAAGTCGCTGCTTTGTCGTAATGTTGTCTTTCTTTTTCAATTTTATATTTTAAGTATAATATATCGTCTGTAAGTGCTGTGCCGGTATAATTTTTTGTAATAAAATCCAACGTGTCTTCTGCTTCATCCAGTTTATTTTGATAGCGCAACAAATCTGCTTTTGCAAATTTTAGGAGGGCAAAATCCGTATCATCCGTATTGAGGTTGTCTAAAATAAAGACAGATAAATCAATGGCATCATTGGATATAAATTCTGAGGTGTTTGCTTTAATTATTTTTAACTGTGTTTGCGCCCACTCAAAATCTCCTTTGTAATAAGCCAGCTTTGCATTCCTGAATTTTGCATCTTCTCCAACCGGATTTCCTTTTTCGTCTTTTTCCACCTGTGTATAAAGCAATAAACTTTCCCAGGGCTGGTCTGCAATTATATAATAATCTCCAAGATATAATTTTGCCTTCGACAGTAAATCTTTTGTCATTCTGGTGTTTTCGACAATTGGTACAAGCATAGTTATAGCAGTGTCAATTTCATGAATATATAAAGCTTCTAATTGTGCTAATTCTATAATTGCATTGGTAGAAGTATAATCGTCATTCTTATAGTTTTTTATAAAATCATAATAGGTTTGTTTTAGAGAATACAATTGCACTTTGGTAAAGTTCGGCGAGTTGACAATCTTATCTCTTTTTACATTTATTAATTCAAGGTTTGCATTTACAAACCAGGGATATCGTGCCCCTTTGTCGATGACGTACTGATATCCTTTAATTGCAGCATCGTAGTCCTTTTGAATAGCCGCAGTTCTGGCAATACGAATTACATTTTCTCCGTCTTCATTACGCAATACGTCAAGCGATTTTGATTGAAGGATTGCGCCGTCAAAATCGTTGCGCTGCATGTACAACCAGACCAGTAAATCCTGATACACAAACTCATTCTTGTCAGCCTGTACCCGTTTTAGTAATTCTTTTTCAAGTGCATCTTTTGCTTTTTCATCGGTTAGTCCTTTTTGTAATCCCGTTTCAATAGAGCTTAGGTTGCTTGCCTGATAGGGAGCTTCATTCAGGTAAGCATTGATCATGCCGGTCAAATCGTTTTTCAGAAAGAAAAGGTTGGCAACTTCTAAGTTAAATGCATTTTTATCCTTTAAAATATCTTTAGCTTTGTCGTACACCTTTTGTGCATAATCCAATTGTTTTAGCTGAATAAATTTTTTTGCTATTTGCTGAATTGTATAACGGTCAGGTTTTAATTCTTTGACGATTTTAGCGAATTGTTTTTCTGCGTCAGCTGCTCTGTCTTGTTTTAAATACAAGTCGGCTAAGTCAAGTAAATAAATAGGATAGTTATCTGATTGTTTGTATAATGTTTTAATGACTTTTTCTGCTTTTTCAAAGTCTTTTATCTGGATTAAAATATCCAGATAGTCATCATAATATTCAGCTGGATTTTGCTTAAACAATGTTTCGTAATATTCGGCAGCTTTGGCAAACTCACCATTCTGCAGGAATTGCCTTGCCAGAAAAGCATCATAATCACCATCTTGTGCCTGACAAAACAAAGTATAAAACAGTAATAGTATAAAAGTGATTTTTTTCACGAACTAAACATATCAAAAATAGTGCTAAAAAGGAAGTTAAATTGTCTTATGTTTTAATATATGCCACGATAATTCCTAAAATCACCCCGAAGAGATTTGCAGCAATATCATGCACATCGAAACTTCGGTGATCAATAAGCGAAGAACCTTGCACAAATTCTATCAAAACTCCCTGGGCAACACATAATACAGATGCAGTTAAGAGTGCAATAGTGGTTTTATTTTCAAAAATTCTTACAATCAGAAAAAATAAAATGAGATATAACAAAGCATGTACAATTTTATCGAAATAAATTTTATCGAGCCAGTCTTCTTTAGGCAATGCACTTCCCGGTAGAAAGCACAGAAAAAAAATAATTCCCGACCAAAGCAGCGCGGGAATTATTTTTGATATTCTTTTATTGGACAGATTCCTCACGATGTTCGGAATGACGATATACTAACCAATTAAAGCCTGATAAGCAGCAGCATCTAATAAGGTGGCTACTTCATCCGGATTCGTAAGTTTAATTTTAATCATCCAGCCGTCTTCGTATGGTTTATTGTTTACAAGTTCCGGTTTGTCTTTCAATGCTTCGTTAAATTCCAGCACTTCTCCGCTCACAGGCATAAATAAATCAGAAACCGTCTTTACTGCTTCTACAGTTCCAAAGATACCATCTTTAGCTATTGTTTCACCAACGGTGTCTATGTCTACATAAATAATATCACCTAATTCACCTTGTGCAAAAGATGTAATACCTATTGTTGCGGTATCACCATCTACGCGTAACCATTCGTGTTCTTTCGAGTACATTAATTCTGCGGGAATATTCATTTTTGTGTATTTTTTACGAAAATAAGATTTTATTTTTTATTTCATGGTAAGACTTGTTAAGTTTTTAAAACTTGTCAAGTATAGATTAAGGAGTGAGGGAGAATCGGAATGTAATGCCACCACGGTGTGTTTTTGTTGGATAGGATGCCAAAGTAGCAGGATTTGTTCTTCGGAAATCGTAGAACAAACGAACATTTAATTTATTATTGACAATATAGTCAATGGTAGCAGCTAAGGAGATTGTTTTTTGTCCACGCGTTGGTTCCGCAATATTCTGGTCTAAACGATAGTTAACAGTCTTGTCATCTCTGTAAGAGAAATCGGCACGCAGGTTGATATCGTTATTCAACGTAATTCGCTTACCTCTTATTTTAAAAGGAATTTTAAATTTTGCCAGTTTATAGCCGAGTGCTGCAACATATTCTGTAGTGCGTGTTTCCGTTAACCGGTAATCTAACAAACTTAATCCGAGTGTACGGGATTTTTTAAATTCAAAATTTGTAATCAAACTATTTTTCCAGGAAATTTCTATGCCTAATAGGGGTGATAGCTGTTCGGTAATAGTTACTTGTGGAATGGAATAGTATGCGTAGTAATTTCCTGATAAGGAGTCGATGCGTTGCGGTACGTAAAATAAATCTTCGTTATAATAACCCGGTGTGTTTAAGTAATTCAAATTCGTGATATAAGAGCCGATACTGAACGTTGAATTGTACCCGTGTGTGATGTTGAAAGACGTAAATAATTTCTTTCCCCATTTTGTTTTGGCAAATCCGTTATAAGTTACACGCCAGTTAGGCATTGGAATTCCTTTCAGCGGATTCAAACGGACTTTATCCGGATTTTTCCCGGTGTATGCAGCAATTAAGGAAGGCACTAACACATCTTGTGAAAATGGTCCGTAGCCTTCTTTAAAGTTTGGAAGTTTAATGCTGTCATTTATATAGATGTCATCAGAATTTGGATTCTTATCACCAAATTTTTGAGAATATACTTCACGTAATTCCTGGAATTTATAAAATGCATTACTGAAATTATTTTCATCTACTTTACTAAAAATAGTTTTAAGCATTAAAAATGACATAGACATATTTCCATTCACCATAGGTGTTAGGTGCTCATAAGCTGAGTTTGCAGAAGTCGTTTTGAAGAATTCTGAGTAGGTTTCACCTTGAGTCTTCTGAAGTGAAATATCTACACGTAAATCTCTATATGGTTCCAGAGAAACTTTTAGGTTAAAGCTTTGTTGTTTTGTTTGAATAAACTGATAGTTGATAGTTGTATCTTTTGAAATCAATCCCTTGGCAGCTATCGTACTTAGCCAGCTGGTATCTTTTTGGGCACCAAATAAAAATCCTGGACCGGGTGCATGTTGTTTAAAGTCTTCACCAAACAAAAGAGGAGTAGGCATAAATCCGGGTAATACAGTGGTGCGTTTTACATCATAGCTGATAGATGCGCGTTGCAACATCATTAGTGGGCGCATAACATAATCCAGTGCTGGATTTGCCGGCTCGGGAAGTTGCCTTTTTTCCAGTTTTAACTGGCGTAAATCATTTTTCAGCTGCTTCTTCTCATCTACTAATTTTTTAATATCTTCTTTTGTTTTGGAAGTATCTTTTTCCGCAATTTCTATATCCTCAATTTTTTTCTCAATATCTTCTTTCTTCTTGATGATTTTTGTTTTTGATAAATCATCTTGTTCTTTGTATTTTGAATAGGCATCAGCGTATTCCTGTTTTGTTTTTTTGAGGTCAGGCTGTGTATATGGTTTCAGAAATTTTGATTTCTGATATAAACTCTTAAAATTAATATCAGCAGTAATCTGATAGTCCTGTCCGTTTTTTATTGTGTTCCCTAAACTGGTCAACCCTAAAGGAGCTGCAAGCCAAGAGTAAGTAGCTCCATACCGTGCCTTTACGTTCATCCAGTCCAAAGCAGGAAATAGTTGTAACGGTAAATTGTAGGATGCATTAAAGATATGATCATAACTTACATTTCTTCCGAATTTCCAGAAATTACGGCGAACAGTATCTTTCTTCTCCTTTGTATCTAAAGCACCGGCCGGCTCGTCTATGCGCGCTTTATTCGTTGCAGTGAAATCAACATTGATAGACTTTGTAATATTGTATTTAACACTCCAGAATCTGTCCCAGGTGAAATATTTATCAAAGGTTGGTTTTATCTCTAAATCATCGCCACTGATGTTCCTGATTTTTTGATAGCCGTATTGTCTGTTTATGTCTGTTCTGAATGCTACCGAATTAGGTTTTAAATTAAGGTTGAATTCTCTGATTGGTTTCAGATGGACACTGTTGTTTTTAACTTTTTTGAAAGGCTGCCATACAAGCGGTTTTGGAGAAAAATTCCACCCGATAGAACCTCTGTGTTTTGTTATAACTTCTTTTTCAATAATTGGATTTCTTCTGTCGGTTTGAGTAAAGGCATAAGTGAAATTAAAATTCTCTACATCGTACACACGTGGTTGTTTTTCCGTATTGGTTCTTACTTTTTGTAAATTGGTAACGTTAATACTTTTAATAGTAGTAACATCCTGTGCTACACGTTTGGTAGAATCAATCAGTTCTTTTTTTCTGTCTTTAGATAAATTGCCATCCGCTTCTATTACACTGAATTTATCTTTTAGTTTCACATCTAATTCATAGGGATCGTATTGCGGTGTACTAATAGACTGTGAGAATTGGGTGTAAACAGGGATTTTCAAACCTGCTTTTTCAGGTAACAAATTCCCGAGGTTTAAGTTGGCTGCAATGTCATACTGGTAATAGTTATCTCTGTATCGCTGATTAAGTCGTTGTTCTAAATCACCAAACCCGATGGTATGAATATTTCCTGCCATAATAAGGTTACCGAGATTACCAAGCTGCAAGTCTACTCTGCCTAATGCGGCCCATCCCCCTTGTTCGTCAAATCCGGACATCCGCAACTCATTTACCCAGATTTCAGCACATTTAGCAAGTCCGTCGTCAGTATCTTCATTTTCTCCTATAATTCTTTTTGGATTTTTTACTCCAATCATAAATACGGATGCCACCCCTAAATCAGGGTTGCCTTTTAAACTGATTTTTACACCATTGCCAAGAGTTACTTCGTAAGGTAATATTTGTGATGAATTACTAATGTTGCGTAGTTGCTTTATTTTAGTAAGACTGTCAAGTAAGATATTCATTTGGTTTGAATCCGGCCAGATTAAACTTCTGTCCAAATCACTTTCGGGATTATAATTTCCGGGCTGCGTTACTTTTAACGGTAGTTCATATTCATAATAATTATCTGTAAAGTCAGAACCGATTCGAATAAAGGCATGAATGTCATCGTTTTTTATAGGAAATAAACTGCCTCTGTCACCCGGATAATTTTCAGCATGGGTAAATAATTTTATGCGTTTGTAATTTCGCAAATCAAGATTTGTTACTTTAAAAACTGCCCGTGCATCACCATCCTGTAGTTCACAAACCTGTAAACTCATGGCTTGCTCATTTTGTAAAGCATTGTTATACCCGCTGATATTTTGTTCACGGATGATGCCAGGTGGTATTGCATACGGAATTGGTAGTCGTCCGGAGTTCTCTTCCACGCTTACGGAAGTTACATTAAAGTCAGTATTGGTAGTTTCATCTCCCGGTAGTTGCTCACCCGGATTTAATAGAGATAAATCATATTTTCTCCATTGGTTTCTAACTAACCCGAATTGAGCCAGACGGAGGGTTACGCTGTCTGTAAAGTCTGATAATATCAGGCGACAAAAACGAATGGAACGGAAATCAGAAATATTACCAACTCTGGATTCATATTCTTTAATCGGGATTTTTATTTGATACCAGTATGCATACTGATTGCCATCAATTAATGTTGAGTCTTTGCTGGCAACATATGGAGAGTTGTTCAGGAAATTTTCATCAAATGGAACTTTATACTGGAAATATTCTTCCGTTTCATTTAGAGTGTTATCATTGTTCAGGTCCTCATTATCAGGTTGTGTTTTTGCATTCCCATTTACGTTTCCGCCACTAAGATTATTAGAAGAGTTTCCCTGAGTATTTGAAAAATCCTTATAGCGTATGATAACACCGTCATCGCCGGTAAAGTTGCCATCTCTGTTAAATTTATAATTATCACCGGAAGGGTCGATGCTTGCTTTATCAAGCGCAATAGGATTTGAAACCAGCGTAGAAAGTTTGGTTAAGTAATTGGAAAAATAATTCTTTTCTGCATCATCGTCCAAACCATCCAAGCCTACATCTTGTTTTTTTATAACATCCGGGTCGGCATCAAAACTATTGGTTAATGCGTTCTGAATCGTAGGCGTTACACCCCAAGAAGAAGTATCAACTGTTGTACCTCCGTTAGGGCGGGGTAGTCCGTTCTCATATTGCTTTCTGGAATCCTTTAAAATATCTTCTGATAAGTTTCCTAACTGAATATATAAGTTACCTTTTCTATTGGCACCGGGAAACTGAAAAGGATCCAATACCCAGAATTGAATAAATTCTATATTAGCTGCTTCAAAATCGCTGGTACCATCAATAGTACGCATAATACCACCCCACCGGGTTTCGGGATTATTTAATTTACCGTTTGCATTTATACCTTTTGAATAAGGAGTTGGCGATGTCTCATAATTGTAAGGTCCTCTTTCTTCAGGGAAATAAGATAAGTCCAATGTATAAAGAGGCGGATTGGTAATAGTTGAGTTCTGTCTGTTTTTAAAAACATCCTGCTCAAAATACTGATGAGTGTAAATATTGTTTCTGGTGGCTTCTGCTGTAGCACTGTTTAACGGGTTGGTGCCACCGCCACCGCCCTGAAAGATTGGATCAATGGAATACCATGATAGTTTTGCTCTGTTGAATCCATATGCTAAGCTATCGCTGATGCGCGCTTCCGGAAATTTTTCTACACCATAAATATTTGGCATTCCTTTAGGTGCAGAAGCCAAGGACCAGGTTAGATAGCTTCCTCGCAAATCGAAGGTGGTACTCGCTCCTTCAAAATCATCTACATACACTGTTCCTGCGTCATCAATGTTAATTGCTTTGGAATGACCCGGTATAAAATAAGCTGCTTCTGCTGCAACCGTTATTTTGGAAGGTGCTTTGGTGTCCTGTGCTGTTATTTTATTAAATACTCTGGTTAATCCTTTTGATTCTGTTGCATAATTAATGTCTAATCCGATGATATTGTTTTTTACCGGATCATCATTGAAATTTACTTTCTGGGTAAATGGTCGCTCCGCAAGGCGCATATGTGTTAACCCGATAGTAAAATTTTTGTTGACAGAATAATCTAATCTTGTTCCAAAGAGAGATTTATTCACTACACCAAACAGAATATTATTTTCAAATTTAATATCAATAGGAATTCCTGAGTTTAATACACCCTGATTAATAATCACTACTTCACCAATCCCATAGTTGACGGTATAATCAACATTCTCTTTTAACTGATTTCCACCGGCGCTGACACTTACAGAGCCTTGCGGTAAATTAAAAGCACCGGGCAGTCTGAATGTACTGTTATCTGTTCCTCTGTAGGAGCCTTTTAATACGAACCGGTTAAACTCCGGGAATTGTTGCGCAGCAAACTTAGTGGTATCATACAAATACCGATATACATATTTTGCTGCTATGGCAGGATCTCCGATTGCATTTGCGAGCGAGCTGCCGAAGGGTTCCAAAACCGGGAAATATATTTTCCCGTTTCTCGGGTTAATTGTAACATTTGGTATAAAGTCAAATCGTCCGTCATTTTGAGGGTCCAACTGATTATTGACATTATCGAGATTAAGAACTTTTAATAATTGCTGTCCGGTAATATTTCCTCCATCCGGCAAGTAACGTTTTTGTCCGCCACCCGGGTCGATATAATATATGTCAAAGAAAAACTGATCGGGACTTACATTAAAGGCACCTAAGGAATATACGTTTTTCATCATCAAATCCCATATTGGCTCTACGGTTCTAACAGAAGTAGCTTTCAGCATTTTGAGTGCTAAAATCTGGTCTTTAGTTTTAGTGGTGTCTGCAAGAGGAGGTAAGTCAGATGCAAACTCACCTAACTGATATACTTTTCCATTTACAGTATATTGTATGGCAACACCTAAAACCTCATCAGGGCGCAGCTGTTGATTTAATGAGATGTAGCCAAGTTGTGCATTGAATGAATATTCAGTAGTTGCTAATTTTCGTGCACTTACTTTTTCAAAATCATCGACTGCAAATAAATTGTTGCTTTCTAAGAAACTAATACACCTGCTTGGATCTCTGAAGTCCAGAGAATTTGCACTTTTGGTGATAATATTATATAGATTGTTTGAATTGCTTTCCGGATAAATTCCACCATTACTGGTAATGGTAGATGTGTTATAGATTTTACTGGTTTCTCCCAAATCCTGAAAGGCAACAATTTCTCTTACTTCTTCTGTTTGTCTGGTTTTATTGGTTACCCAAACTTCAATTCTGTTTATAACTGTTTGTGCACCGACAAAAGGCAATCTGCTCAAACTTTGTTCATAAGTATCTCTGAAATATTGTGCTATAAAAAAGTGTCTGTTGTCTTCGTACTCATCTGCTTTTATAGCAAACTTTTTTGTTTGTGCTCCGTTTTCTATCCTTACATTTTCTGTTTTGGATTTTTGCTGAGCTAATACATTTGTGATTGTTAGCCGACCAAATTTTAATTGTGTTTTTACACCAAACAAATTTTGTGGACCTTTGATAAGTGCACTTCGCAAGGGCATACTCACGTTTCCAAATTCTAAAGCCTGAATGATATCATCTTCTTTACCTTTATAGCCTAACTTCAATTGATTTTCAAAAGCAAAACCTGATTTTGTGTTATAGTTGATTCCGAGTTTTAATTTATCACCAATAGATGCCTGCAGACCTAACTGAATATTCATATCAAAATCGAAGTTGATATTACGCCGCTGATTTTGGAGTAAAACAGGATTGTCAATACGCTGGGAATTTACACCAATAGTTACATCTACGTTTCCTTGTGGTTTAATTTCGATTTTAGTACCACCCAAAAACCGGTTGAATAATTCAGGACCCTGATACAGAAATGGTTGTTTGCTTTTGCGTTCTGCCAAGTCAATGGCTCTGGAGCGTTGCTGAAAATAGGTTTGTTCTGATTCCTGACTCGTATATTGTAAGTATTCATCATAAGTCATGTATGTTGGCGTTTTGTAATAATTATCGCCGATTTTTTCATACACAATAAATTTGTTGGTTTTGGGGTCGTATTCCACCTGTTTATTTACAATACCCGGGTCATTTAAATCAAGATTAGTGCTGGGTTTTGTAATCAGGAAGTCTGTGTTCCTGTCCTGAATTGGGTACTTCAGGTTTATTTTTGAACTATCAGTTTGAGCATAACTATCACTAATACTATACATAATAGCAAAAAACAATAGTATGCTTATGGGAGTCTTATGTATAGTTCTTCTCACCAAATAGTAGAGTGTGCTGCAAATTTACAAATTTTTTAGGCTCAATTTTATCAATTCTTCCACAGATTGTATATTGAGATTATCTTTTATGGCTTTTGATACAGCTTTCTCTGCTTGTATTTTCTGAAATCCAAGCATATTAAGTGCTGCCAATGCCTCGTCATTCATTACAGATGAATGTGTATGTTGTAATATATTGTCCATTCCTTCCGGTACAGGTTCTTTCTTCAATTTATCTTTCAGCTCCAGAATTAAACGCTGTGCTGATTTTGGTCCAATTCCTTTTATAGATTGTATTAAACGCACATCTCCCTGAATTATTGCCTTTTGAAACTCATGTACGGAAAGAGATGATAATACCAATCTTGCAGTATTTGGTCCAACACCGGAAACGGAAATTAAATATTGAAACATATTTTTTTCTTCTTCGCTGAAAAAGCCATATAAAACATGAGCATCCTCACGTACAACGAGGTGTGTATATAATTTAACATTTTCAATCTGCTCAATCTGAGAGAAAGTAGTTAAAGAAATATTGACAAAATAAGCAACGCCGTTGCATTCGAGATAAACATGAGTAGGCGTTTTGAGGGTAATTTTTCCGAGGAGGTAAGCGAACATAGTTTATAGTTGGTTGCAATATAGGCTTGTTGGACAAAAATACCAAAATAAATCAGATTTTTAATGCTGATTTTAACCATTTGTAAGGCATGTAATTGGTAATGATAGGTGGTTCAGTTGTATCTATTGAGGAGGCTTGGTCTGTTATTTTTTTTAAGGCTTTTTCGGGTAGATGCAAAGTATCTGCTTTTATTATTTCTAGTATTGCATCTTTAAAGAATCTGGCAACAGATAAAAAGTGGATATCAATTTCATTAATTAGTTTTGATCTCAATAAATTATTTATTTCCTCCGAAGCCAGATAATATTCTTTATTGATGATATGATAAATGGAATTTACAAAACGGAAATAGACGCGTTGTTCAGGCAGCAAAACTGAAAAATCTGTTGGAATCATTTTTTTAAGCATATCCGTATTGCTTGTAAACATATAGCAAACTACTTTTAGTAATTGATATTTATCCCTCAAGAATTCATTATCAGGTTTTAAAATTTTTTCAGCATCACTGATAATGGTTAATGCTTTTTCGTACTGATTTAATTTAGTGAGGTTGACGGCATAGTTATACAAATAATATGCTTTATTCTGTAGCTGAGCAGCAGGAATTTCATTAAAGAGTTTCTCAAAATAAGTATTTGCATTCTCAAAATCTGCCGACATTGAAAAATCGGTAGCTATTAAATGTAAAACACGCAACTTCTCTTTTTTGTACAGAGTCGAGTTCTTATTACAGTTTTCCAAGATAGTTAATGCTTCTAATAACATGTTTGTTTTTCCTTTGCTTTGCAGAGGAAACCATTTGCCAATCAGCCGGTAATATTCATTAATATATGAGTTGAATTGTTTTAATTCAATAGATATCTTTTTATCAGGAATCTTTGCAGTCTGTTCTGTCTGATATTCAAGTCTGAGTTTGTTAGCATTGCCTTCTATAAGAGAAAAGTATGCCTGTTGCTGTGCAAAAAAATAATTTGAGTATAAAATATTTTCATTAATTAACTTATCAAAGATTTCAAGCCGTTCTTTGTAATTGCGTATGTGAAATTGAGCAAACTCATAATAATCAGCATTTAGTTCAAGCAAATCCTGATATTGATATTGTTCTAATGCCGCTGTTTTTGCTTCCATCCAGCACTCTTCATAAATCTCGAACAAATCCAGATTCTTATATAATAATAACTGTTGTTTTAGCCGAAATAAGGTGTCTTTTTCTGTTAATTTTTCAATCTGTTCTTTCAGTAAAACAGACTCAATTTTTTCCACTAACAAGCGCATTTCATTACGCAGTATGTAATCATTTGCAGATGAATATTTCTTTTTGAAGGTTTTATAAAACAATACTTCTTTATGCAAAAAAGCGGCACCTGGTTTTTGCAACGATTGAAACAATACTAATAATGTTTTGCGTTTATCTTCTTTTAATTGTTTTTCAATAAGGTGGATTTGGCTGCCTTTTAATGCTTCAATAATGGTATATAATTTTGAATCTTTCAACAATTAAAAGTACAGAAAATTATAATTTATTTACAGGCTACCTTGCGGACTTTTATTTCGTCGCCTTTGTGCAATACCGGTGTCTTTTTATACCCATTCCACTGCATAATATCCTGTACGGTAACTTCGTCATATTTCTGTGCAATAGACCACAGCGTTTCACCGTCTTTTATTTTGTGTGTCTGAAAGCAATCCTTTTTGGATAAAATCTTTACAGGATTTATTTTGTCTATCAAAGGTGTTTGTGCCTTTATTTCTTTTGTTTTAGCATTCGCATCTGCTTCTTCCTGTGTAATTATTTTTGCACTCAACTCATCCTTAATATTTTTACTTAAGTAATTAAATCGAACAAATTTTTTATAATCATTCTTGTGCACATACAACAAAAGTTCGTCTTTTACATCTATATAGTTTCCGCTTAAATCGTTCCATCTCCTTATTTCTTTTACATTACAGTGAAACCAGGCGGCAATATATCCAAGGTTATCTCCCGGTTTAACAGTATAGGCAATGGTTTTATAATTATTATTATCTTCTTTTAATAGTTGAGAGTTGTTTCCTTTTGTTATTGTCGCGACATTTTTTTGCGCTGCTTTTTCTTCTTTCTCAATTACTTCTTTTGTATTTTCAGGAGTTGCTTCTTTCCACTCTTCCTTTAAATTATTTTTTGCTGATGTTGTGTTCTTTGTCGCTTGTTTATTTTCTTTTAGCACGACTGAATTATTACTTTCATTATTAATTTCTTTTGGTGAACTACCGGGTTTTATTACACTTGGCACAATTAACTTTTGTTCTTCCAGCTCACAGGTTGCTTTCTGATATAATGAATCCTGCAACTGGTTAAAAGATATAATTTTTGAAGCGGGAAGATTTAATATAAAATCAGGGGGTATAAATGTGGTCAACAAAGATGGATTTTCATCAATAATTATCTGCCGAGGAATCTGCAAAACTGTTTCCAAATCATTTACAGTTAATTTTTGTCTTGCAGTTACACGTTGAGTAGCTTCTCTGTCAATAATTAAAGGAGAAATATTGTATTTATTTGCATACTTCATGGTGTAAACCATTGCAATATAAATAGGAACATAGGCACGAGTTTCAGCGGGTAAAAATGGACGAATATCCCAGAAGTTCTTTGAGCCGCCTGCTTTTTGAATGGCACGATTTACGTTGCCGGCACCGCAATTATAAGATGCAATAGCCAGTTGCCAGCTGCCATATAAATTATACATCTCTTTCAGGTAACGAGCTGCAGCATCACAGGCAGCATAAGGGTCACGACGTTCATCCACGCGTTTGGAAATATTTAAGTTGTACCGTAACGCTGTGCTGTACATAAACTGCCACGGGCCACTCGCTCCTGCACGGGAAAGCGCGAACGGATTGAGTGCAGATTCTATTACTGCAAGATATTTCATTTCATCAGGAATACCATACTTTGCTAAAATCGGTTCAAAAATCGGGAAGAACTTTTTAGATCTGCCCAGCATCTTTGCTACATGCTCCTTGCGTTTCTCATTAATATTGTACGTAATATATTTCTGTACATGTTCATTGTAATCTAACGGAATAATTTGTTGAATTTTTTTCAGGCGCACGGCAATCTGTGCACTCATAACCACAGGATCAGGGTCGTCTTTAAATAATTGTTCTTCTGTTGGAATTTCCAGTTCACTGGCAGCATCTTTATATTGAGAGGGTGGTGAAGACTGTGCATTAACCGAAAAATGGAAAACACTCGCAGTAAAAAGTATATATAGAAGAATAAATTTTCGACAACTCATTTTTGCAAGATAGGGAAATTGTCCTTTTTAGCAGTAGAATAGCCGCTTTTTAGGATATTTTTAAGAATGTAATCAAATTAATTAATTGATTATCAATCAACTAACTTTTTTAAGATATTACAATAAAGAATTGGAGAATGCGAGTAATTTTTCTTCCTGCCACCTTCCTGCCATAAACTGTATACCTATAGGTAAACCCGATTTGGACATGTATAAAGGCAATGAAATTCCCGGAATTCCGGCAATATTTGCCTGAACAGTGAAAATATCACCTAAAAATGAAGCAATGGAATCTTGCACTTCTCCGATTTTATAGGCAGGCGTAGGTGCAGTCGGGCATAAAATAAAATCGTATGTTTCTAATGTCTGCTTTGTTTTTTCTGCTACTATTCTGCGTACTTTCTGCGCTTTTGAATAATAGGCATCATAATAGCCGGCACTTAAGACAAATGTCCCGCTCATAATTCTGCGTTGTACTTCTTTTCCAAAGCCTTGCGAGCGTGTTAGTTTATAAGTTGATTCTAAATCATGAGCTTCTTTGGCGTGGTAACCATACTTTACACCATCAAATCTGGATAAATTGGATGAAGCTTCAGCGGTAGTTAACACATAATATGCAGGAACAATATAATCTAACTCTTCAAATTCAATGGCATCCACCTGATGGCCTTCGCTTCTCAACCGTTCAATCATTTGCAGACTTGCATTGCTCACTTCCTTATTTACACCAATGTGTTCAATGGCATTCTTGTAATATGCAATTTTGTATTTTTTGCCGGAAGTAAGTTGTGCGGAATAGTCAGGAACTTCTTTATTTGAACAGGTAGCATCATAGGCATCAGCACCGGAAATAACTTCCAGTAGTAAAGCTGCATCTTCTATACTGTGTGTAAAAGGACCAATTTGATCAAAGGAGGAACCATAAGCAATTAATCCATACCTTGAAACTCTGCCATAGGTTGGTTTTAATCCAACAATTCCGCAAAATGAAGCAGGCTGGCGAATGGAACCACCGGTATCAGAGCCTAAAGCAGCCATACATAAATCAGCAGCAACAGCAGCTGCAGAGCCACCTGAGGAGCCACCGGAAACACGCTCTATATCAAAAGGATTTTTTACAGGACCATAATATGAATTTTCATTACTGCCACCCATGGCAAATTCATCACAGTTCGTTCTTCCAATAATGATTGCATCTTCCGCAAGTAATTTTTCTACAACAGTAGCGGAGTATGGCGAATTAAAACCGTCTAAAATCTTTGAGCTTGCCGTTGCATTATGTCCTTTGTACACAATATTATCTTTGATAGCAATCGTTAGTCCGAATAGTTTTCCTAAGGGTTGATTGGCAGCAAGCTTTTCATCGATATTTTTTGCAACAGACAAAGCACTCTTTTCAAATACTTCTATGAAAGCATTTAATTCTTTTTGTGCGAGTATTTTTGAAATTGTTTGTTGGGTAAGTGTGGTGGCTGTAATCTTTTTATTATATAAATCTTCTTGCAGCTTCTTCAGAGATCTGTACACTTCCACGTCTTATGAATTTAGAATTATTTGTTTTCAGGTAATTTTTTCGACTCGTCTTCTTTCATGCCTTTCTCAAACTCATCCTGTAAATTAGATTTTGCAGCATTAAATTCACGAATACCTTTACCAACGCCACGCATTAACTCAGGAATCTTTTTGCCCCCGAAAAGTAATACTACTATCGCTAAAATGAACCATAATTCCGGTCCGTGCATTCCAAACATAATTAGTTATTTGCAACAAAATTACTACTTTTTCATGTTAAATATGTCTTTTCAGCGAACTAAGTTTGTTATTAATATTTAAAGAACACTTGCTATGTTTCATCAATATCCTTGAATTTGTCAATTTCACGTCGGTTCTTTTTCGTTGGCCGACCTGTTCCTTTGTCACGTACTTCATAAAATGTGGCCGGAAACAGCAATTTATTTTTTTCTTCCGGTGGTGTTAAATCTTCGTAACATGCAATAGCCAAGGGAGTACCAACTCTTTTTTCAATCAGTTTAATAGATTTTATAATCCATTTTTCTCCTTGTTTATTGAGATGTACAATTTGCCCGGCTTTTAATAAATAGGATGCTTTTACAGATTCACCTTCAATCTTTACTTTTCCGGCTGCGCATGCCTCGGAAGCCAAACTCCTTGTTTTGTAGAGGCGAATAGCCCATAACCATTTGTCAATTCGTATTTTCTCCAATTCCGGCATTTTTTGGCAATAAATTTGTATAAGTACAATTGTATGATGTAAATTTTATAATTTTAAGCAATTATTTGTACAGATGAAGAAGATTTTTTTAGCAATATTAATCAGTATTACAACAATGGGTTACTTTTTAGCCAAACCGCCAAAGTTACCAAAGCCTAAAAAAGGAGGAGAATGGATAGAGCCAGCCAAGCCTGTACAACCTAAAAATATTTACGGCAGCTGGATTTGGTTTGAAACAGATTGTTGTGGAATGAGACATGGTTTGTCTACTCCGGCAAGTACATCTGATAATATTGAACTGGAGTTGAAAGAAGATAATACTTTCTTAGAAATTCATACAAAGAAAAATGCTTTGCCCAGAAGTGGCAATTGTTTACTGTTTAAAGAGAACCAAATGGATGTGATACAGTTTAATGATGAACGTCCGGCACAATATTCTTTGTCAACAAACGGTGATACATTAACAATAAGCTGGAAGTATTTAGAGTTGCAAACCGAAAAGTACGCACGAAAAAAATAATTTTTTAAAGGCTGTTAATTAATGTCTTTATTAAAACAAGTACCTCATCTATTTCTTTATTTGTTGTATATTTTCCTAAACTAAATCTTACAGACCTTTCTGCCTGTTCTTTTGTTAGGTGCATGGCAGTTAATACATGTGATGGCAAATTTTCTGCTGAGGTGCATGCTGAGCCTGTAGCAACTGCCAATTTACTTTTTGTGTGATGAATAAAATCTACCGCTTTGAATGGAAAAGTAATATTGGTTGTATTGGGCAATCGTTTTACATTACCACCATTGATACTAATGGAATTTTTGAATTGCTCCAACAATGATCGTTCAAAATAATTTTTTAATTTTTCGATACCATCGTTAAAGGAAATAAGTTCACATGCTTTGCCTAAGCCAACAATAGCAGGCACATTAAGCGTTCCGCTCCGTAACCCACGCTCATGCCCACCACCGTGTATAAAGGGTTCCAAAATAACACGTGGATTTTTTCTTCGAACATACAATGCTCCAATTCCCTTTGGTCCATAAAATTTATGAGCAGATAAACACATTAAATCTATTCCATCTTTTTGAACATCAAGCGGTATTTTACCAATTGCCTGTGTTGCATCACAAAATAGAATAGAATTTTTACAGTGTACTATTTTCGAAATCTCTCTGATATTTTGAATAACACCTGTTTCATTATTCGCATACATTACAGAAACTAAGACAGTTTTTTCTGTAATAGTTTTTTCTAATTCTTGCAAATCGATTAATCCATCATTATCTGTTTTCAGATATGTGATATGAGCACCCTTTTTTTCTAAATATTTACAAGTATCCAGTACTGCTTTGTGTTCTGTCTCAACAGTTACAATATGATTACCTTTTGTTTGGTAATTATTATATACACCTTTTATTGAGAGGTTTACAGCCTCTGTAGAACCTGAGGTGAAAATAATTTCCTGTGTTTCGCAATTAATGATGTGTGCAATTTGGTCCCGTGCATTCTCTACGGCATTTTTAGCATCTGTACCTAATAGGTGAGTGGAACTGGCAGCATTACCGAATTTTATTGAAAAATAGGGAAGCATACTTTGCAGTACCTGTTCATCTACCGGAGTGGTTGCATTGTAATCGAGATAAATCACATCATAAAAATAGAAATTCTGTTGTGTAAATACGAATTTCTATTACAAACACATAGAAATAACTAACAATCCTGAACGGTTCTTTGCAATAAAGACATATTGATGCCATAACCTGCCCATCTGTCAATTATCTCCTGTACTTTTGTTTCATCCATTTGTGGTGTACGACTCAATATCCACCAGGTAACCTTATTTGGGTCTGAAACTACTGCATAAGAATAATCATCTGCTATTTCTACAATCCAGTAATTAGAAGCTGTTGGTTGTTGGCCAAAGAAACCTACACGCAGTTTTGCATTTCCTGAGTTTGGTTCAACAGTAGCTTTCCCGATTATTTCCTGAGGTGCGCCATTTTGGGTAATTTGTTTATTTACCACTTTTACAGATCCATCGCTGTTTAAGCTATATTCTGCAGTTACACATTTTGCATTGAAGGAAAAAAACTGAGGCAAAGCGGCAATCTGATACCATTTTCCTAAATAACGATTTAGGTCGATTTCCGTACTAACAGTATTTATCGGAGTTAGGTTAGTTGGAATACATCCGCTGCTGAGTAATGCTACAATAGAAATTAATAAAATCTTTTTCATCTTTTTATTTTTATTGGTTTAGTATATTTGATAGATGTTTAACAAGATGAGATTTATTTTGTTTAAGAAAAATGAAAATAAATTAAACAAATATTTTTTTGTTTAGAGTTTAATGTATATTAAAAGTGTAATATGAAACAATAATTATATGAAGAAGATAGATCATGTAGGAATAGCTGTAAGAGACATTGAAAAATCAAAAGCATTATTTACGACTTTATTTAGTAAAGCACCATTTCACGAAGAAGTATTAGAAACACAACATTTGCGTGTTGTCTTTTTTGAGTTGAATGATACTAAGGTTGAGCTGATTCAACCGATTTCAGAGAAAAGTACCGTACATAAATTTTTAGAGAATAAAGGTGAAGGCATTCATCACACTGCATTTGAAGTAGCAGATATTTATACTGAAATAGAGCGTTTAAAAAGCGAAGGTTTTCAGCCGTTAACCGAAAAACCTTATGTTGGTGCATTAAATAAGCTAGTATGTTTCTTTCATCCCAGAACAACGAATGGTGTATTGGTAGAGTTGTGTCAGAAGATGTCGGTTAATATTTAACTTTCCAGATATTTTCCCACAATTGGCAATCTGCGTCCGCTGCCAAAGGCTTTTGGGGAAACTCGAAGAATCGGCGGTGTCTGGTGGCGTTTAAATTCATTCCTGTTCACCATTCTTAAAATGCGTGTAATTAATTTCTCATCATATCCCAAAGCTTCAATTTCATCCGGTCCCTGATGATGTTCAATATATTCCAATAATATTTTATCTAGTATAGCATAATCCGGTAATGAATCAGAATCTTTTTGTCCAGGCCGCAATTCTGCACTTGGTGCTTTTGTCAGGATATGATTGGGTATAATTTCTTCGTCTTTGTTGATGTAATTACACACTTCATAAATTTGCGTTTTGTACACATCGGCCAATACTGCTAATCCGCCACACATATCGCCATACAAAGTACCATAGCCAACGGCAGCTTCACTCTTATTAGTAGTATTTAATAAGATATAGCCAAACTTGTTACTTAGTGCCATCAGGTAATTTCCGCGGATGCGTGCCTGTAAGTTTTCTTCCGTTACATCAAAAGGTTTATTTTCAAAATGTGGTTGCAGCATTTTATCATATACTTCAAATACTTCCTTTATCGGAATAATTTTATGCGGAGAGCCCAGGTTTTCCAATAACTTCAGGCTGTCATCTATAGAATGTGACGTAGAAAATTGCGAAGGCATCAACACGCTTAAAACGTTTTCTTTACCTAGTGCTCTGACCGCCAGCACCAGCACTAAAGCAGAATCCACGCCGCCGCTTAAACCAAGTATGGCTTTTTTAAATCCTAGCTTTTGAAAATAATTTTGAATACCACAAACCAATGCATCATGAATCAACTTCGTTGGATTTTTATCTTGTTCAGGGTCAATGGACGATAGACGATGGTCAATTTGCTCTGAATAGCTAACTGTAGACTGCCGACTATCAACGCTGAACTCAATTTCATAGCATCTAACGCATTCCTCAAAATAAGGCATTTCATCTATCACATCGCCTTGTTCGTTCATCACCACAGAGCCTCCGTCAAAAATTAATTCTGTTTGTGCTCCAACACAATTGCAGTAAAATACCGGCAGCTTAAACATCGTCGCATTTTGGCGTATAACACTAATTCTCTTCTTCGCCTGATTATAATTAAACGGAGATGCTGATAAATTCAACAGGATATCTGGCTGATGTTTTGCCAGTTCGGCTACCGGATTAATTCTGTACAAGGGATTCTTTTCACCGGTATCCCAGATATCTTCACAAATTGTAATGGCTAACTTTTTTCCTTTAAATTCAACCACACTGAATTCTTTGTTTGGTTCAAAATACCGATATTCATCAAATACATCATAAGTCGGTAATAAGGCTTTATGCGCTAAGAATTTTACTTTTCCGTCTTCAATAAAATATGCGGAATTGTATAAGTCTTTGCCATCTTTTGTCGGGTTTTTCGAGGGCGCACCAACGATTAATGCAATTTTATTTCCGGCAATACTTGCTAATTCTTGGATTACGTTTTCGCATTCATGTATAAAATGATGGAATTCTAAAAAGTCTCTTGGAGGATATCCGCAAACAGCTAATTCACTAAACAACAATAAATCTGCATTTTCAGTAATTCCTTTTTCAATTGCTGCTTTCATTTTTTCAAAGTTGCCCTTGAAATCCCCAATCATATAATTAAGCTGCGCTATGCCGATTTTCATGATTCAAAAGTAATAAGTAATAAGTAATAAGTAATAAGTTCTTTCAAATAAATAGTCGGATAGTAATTTTATCTTATTTTTGTCCTCTTAAATGATTATGTAAAATGGCTTTGCAAAAAAGAATATTTTTATATGCCCTTACCTGTCTAATTGCATTTTCCTGCACTTGTAATCATACGACGAAACAACCACCTAAAGAAAGAGAGGTAAAAAAATCTGAAATCAATGTGAACATAATACGATTTGAGAAAGAATTGTTTGCTTGCAATCCGAACAACTTGGATGTTGAACTTCCAATTTTAGAAAAAAAGTATCCTGTTTTTTATGCAGTGTTTTATAATCAGGTGTTAAATATACCATCTGTTGGCGATAAAGTTGCCCAATTAAACATGATGCAGGACTTTATTACTAAAAAAGCAATGAGAGGGTTGTATGATACGGTACAATTTAAATTAGGCAACCTTGATTTTTTGAAAGATGATTTACAAGTTGCATTTGCCAATTACAAAAGCTATTTCCCGGAAAAGCCAATACCTAAAGTAGTCACCTGTATTTCTGAATTTTCTTATTCTGTCTTTACCGCAACGGATTCTATCTTAGGAATTTCCTTGGATAAATATTTAGGCGCAAATTATATTTATTATCCGGCTGTTTTTCAGGAATATACATTTATAATTCCGACGTTTGATAAAAAATATATGGCAATAGATTGCGCAAATGTATTGGCGGCTAATCTTGTACCTGTGCCTGATGATAAATCTACTTTGCTGGATAAAATGATTGCCGAAGGAAAAATTTTATATGTCATCGAAAGTTTGCTGCCGGAAAAAAAAGAAAATGATATTATCAAATACGATGAAAAGCAGTGGAAGTTTTGTGTAGAAAGTGAATCACAAATATGGTCTTATTTTTTGAACCAGAATCTGTTGTACGATACAAAGTTTGAACAATTCAAATATGTAAAAGAAGGTCCAACCACTTATGGCATGCCTAAAGAAAGTCCCGGAAAAGTAGGCGCATGGCTGGGATGGCAGATTGTCAGGAAATATATGCAAGAGTATCCGAATACTACTTTGAAACAACTGATAGATATTAAAGACGGACAAAAAATATTGAGCGCATCAAGATATAAGCCTAAAACTAATTAGCCTGTACATAGTTTGCTTACCTGATTTTTATCATATGCTTTGCTATTTTTCTTTCATAATTTTATGAAAAAAAATATGGACATACGTATTCACTCCGAAATGAAACTATCAGAGATTCAGCATGAATTTCAAAGTAGATTCCCATTTTTAAAGCTAGAATTTTATCAGCATATTCATCAAGCGGGAGAAGTATCTGAAAAATCAGATATAATTAATTTGCAAAAGTCGTTAAATGATTTAGTTGCAGGTATTGATGCATTTGAGTGGCATGTAAGTGAACAGATGACTGTTGCCGAATTAGAAACAGGTTTTCAGCAAAAATTAAATATTGGAGTTAATGTATTTCGTAAGTCAGGCATAAATTGGTTGCAAACGACTGCTACAGATGGATGGACTTTGGCAGTACAAAATTCAAAAGGAAAGGAAATGTCAACAGAATTACCAAAAGAAGAACCTGAAGATTATCACGAACAAGAATAGTTATACATTAATTTGAAGACCGTCAAATGCCAGAAATATATTTTCCGGCAGTTCTTTTTCCACGTCTTCATGCAATCCTAAATGATGGGAGATATGAGTAAAGAAGGCCTTTTCGGGCTGAATCCGATGAACTATCTCTATGGCTTCCGATAAACTGAAATGAGAATAATGAGGTTCTTTCCGCAATGCATTTAATACTAAAATTTTACTTCCTTTTATTTTTTCTAATTCGCTTTCCGCAATAAAATTTGCATCTGTGATGTAAGTGAAATCATTGATGCGAAAACCCAAAACAGGTAAATCTTTATGAATAGCGCGTATTGGAACAAAATGAATATCACCAATATCAAAAGGTGTTTCGTTTATTGTTAGCAATCGTATTTGTGGTGCACCCGGATAATCGTGCCCGACAAATGCATACGAAAATTCTTTTTTTAAAATTTCCTGTACACGTTCTTCTGAGTATACATCAATAGTTTTTCCCAAGAGGTAGTTAAAAGGGCGAATATCATCCAGCCCTGCCACATGGTCTTTGTGTCCATGTGTAAAAACAACGGCATCTAAATTCTTCACTTTTTCTCTCAGCATTTGAAATCGGAAATCCGGTCCTGTATCAATTACAACTGCAGTAGTTTCTGATTGAATCAATAAAGAAGTTCTGGTACGGTTGTCTTTCTTATCTGAAGATGTACAAACTTTGCACGTGCAGGTAATTACCGGCACTCCTTGTGAGGTACCTGTTCCGAGAAATGTGAATCGCATTTTGCTATTTGACAATGGTCAATTGATTTGGTACCAATAACTATCGACTATGGACTGTCGACTATAATTATATTTCCAGTTTTTGTTGTGATAATTGTTCGTATAACTTCATTTGTTTTTCGTCTAATAAAGTTACATCTACATCAATTTGTGATAAAATATCAATCAACGCGTTTATCCGTGCTTCTGTTTCAAAGAATTTGTTCACAACAGCCACTCTCTTATCCTGCAAAATACAATAGCCGGATTGGAATCTTCCTTTTTCATAACGAATTACATAATTATTTTCTCTGAAAATAGATTCCAGATTAGTTAAAGTTGTTGCATTGTATTTAAAACTCATATAACAAAAGTAGCAAGTCGTAAGTAATAAGTCACAAGTTTTTATTAACAGAAAGAAATATTTCAACAATAAACCTACTAAATCCATAGAGAAATAAAAAAATAAAGTAAAAAATACTTACATTCATAAACTCATAAATTTGCAAACTGATAAAATGTTATCTAAGAAAACAAAGTATGCCATCAACGCATTAGTGTATCTTGCCAGAAAACCGGCGAAAGAGCCTGTTTTAATTGGCGAAATCGCAGAACAGGAACATATTCCTAAAAAGTTTTTGGAAACGATACTGCTGGATATGAAAAATGCCGGTATTTTAAATTCTAAAAAAGGAAAAGGCGGCGGTTATTATTTAATCAAACATCCGGCAGACGTAAATTTAGCTGAAATCATTCGTTATTTTGATGGGGCGATTGGTTTACTGCCCTGCGTCACTCATAAATACTATGAAAAATGTGATGAATGTAAAGATGAAACAACATGTGGTATTCGTCATGCTTTTTTAGCCATCAGAAACGAAACCGTAGAAATGCTGAAAAAAGATACATTGGAAAAATTAATAAAAAATGAAGAAAAATTGAAGAAAAATGCTGACAAATGATACGCTTAAGTTTTTGAAAGAATTAAGCAAAAACAATAACAAAGAGTGGTTTGAAAAAAACAGAAAACGCTACGAAAACTCACAAACCGAAATCAAAGCTTTTATTGCTGAATGGATAAAGAATTATGGCAAAAAAGATGAAAGCATTGCACATTTAGATCCTAAAAAATGCATATTCAGAATTAACAGGGATGTGCGCTTTTCTTCTGACAAATCACCTTACAAAAATAATTTAGGAGCTTATTTGACTAAAGGTGGTAAGAATACAAATCTTGCCGGTTTTTATTTGCATATACAACCCGGTGAATGTTTTTTTGGTGCAGGAAATTATATGCCTATGCCGGAGCAGCTCGCAAAAATCAGACAGGAAATTGATTATAATTTCTCTGACTTTAAAAAGATAATATCTTCCAAAAAGTTCAAAGACCTCTTCGGCGATTTGCATACAGAAAATAAACTGAAGCGTGCACCCAAAGGTTATGAAGAAGACAACGAAGCGATAGAATATCTCAAATTAAAAGGCTTTACTGTTTTTCACAAATTAAAAGATGAAGAAATTACTTCTAAGGATTTAGTAAAAACAATTACAGAACTCTCTGTTTCCGTAAAACCGTTTATTGATTTTTTGAATGCGGCAGTTGAATAACATCAGTAAATATTGATTGCTTTGCTTTACCAAAATCTTAAATAAACATTGTCATCGCATTTATTCTAAAATTATCTTTCAGATAATTGCTATTTTTGATAATCATGGCAAAAGAAGTTTCATTCCCGAAAGACAAAATCAAAATACTTTTATTAGAAGGACTACATCAGTCTGCTTTCAATGAATTGAATAAAAAAGGATATACAAGTATAGATAGTTATAAAGAAGCAATGACAGAAAAGGAGCTGCTGGATTGTATTGAAAATTATCATATTATCGGCATACGATCAAAAACCAACCTGACGGCTGCCGTTTTAGAGAAAGCTAAGAAGTTAATGACAATAGGTTGTTTTTGTATTGGTACCAATCAGGTAGATGTGAAAAAGGCAACGGAACTGGGCATTCCGGTATTCAATTCACCATACTCCAATACACGCTCCGTAGCAGAATTAATTATTGGAAATTCTATCATGCTACTGCGTCGGATTCCGGAAAAAAATAAATTAATGCATGAAGGTAACTGGCAGAAAACAGCTGCCGGAAGTTATGAATTGCGCGGAAAGACAATCGGAATTATTGGCTACGGACACATAGGCACTCAGGTTTCTGTTATGGGAGAAAGTATGGGTTTAAAAGTAATTTACTATGATGTAGAACCTAAGCTTCCGCTTGGAAACGCCAATGCAGTTGATACGATAGAAGAGTTGCTGCAACGTTCAGATATAATTACGTTGCATGTGCCTGCTACTCCGCAGACAAAGAACATGATTGGAGCAAATGAATTCGCATTAATGAAAGATGGCGTCATTTTTCAGAATTTATCACGCGGAACGGTAGTAGATATTGATGCACTGACTAATGCTGTCAAAAGTGGTAAAGTCAGTGGTGCAGCTATTGACGTGTTCCCTGTTGAACCAAAACAGAATGGACAGGGTTTCGAGTCTCCGTTAGTGGGTTTAGATAGCGTAATCCTTACACCACATGTGGGAGGCAGCACCCAGGAAGCACAGGAAAATATCGGAACAGAAGTAGCTGTTAAACTCACGGGATACTTAGATAACGGCAGTACTTTAGGTTCTTTGTCGGTGCCGGAAATCAGTTTGTCCGTTCAGCAAAATACAAGACGTGTATTGCATATTCATCATAATGTGCCGGGTGTTTTAAGTGAGATAAATTCTATCCTTTCTAAACATGATGTAAATATCTTAGGGCAATACCTCAAAACCAATGAAACTATCGGTTATGTTGTATTGGATGTTGATGCTAACGCAGACCTCGAAATGATGGAAGACCTTAAGAAGGTAAAAAATACTATCAAGACAAGAATCTTGTACTAATTGCTTTTGTTTGCTATTTGTGATATACCATCAATGGAACTTTAGAATACAAAGCCATGATGCTGGAGTTGCTTTTCGAAAAAATACGCTCCAGTAATGTTTTCTTATGTGTTGACATTACAACCAAATCTATCATCTCTTTTTCCAGATATTTATCAATTCCTTCTTTAACGTCGGCGGCATCTACTGTGTCAAGCTTTATTTTTTCCATACCAAATGCTCTGTCCAGCTGAATTAATAGATGTTCATTCACCGGTTGAAAAAAGAAACCAGTATTTACATTCAGTAATTTTACATTGTGTACACCTATTTGCTCAGAGAAGGAAAACAATTTTGATAGAATTACAGTATCATCTTCTTTTAATTCATCCAAATATACCACGTTGTAAATTCCGTCAAATGTGCAATCTTTTGGTACTAAAATAATGGGTCTTTTTGTTTGCTGCATTACGTGTTCAGCGTTGCTTCCGATAATTTTATTAATCAGTCCGTCTGCACCGGTTGTTCCCATTACAATTAAATCGGCGTCTATTTTATCCGCTAAATCTACAATTTCACCCGATGCCATTCCCATTTCTACCGTATGTTCCACCGTGTATCCTTCAGTTATTAATTCCTGAGCCGTTTTTTCAATACCTTCAACCGCGGCTTTTCGGATTGCTTCAATAATTTCTCCCGGAACGCTTATGTCGGGATAAGCATAACTACCCAAAGGAATAGAATAGAAGTTAGCTAAATGAATTGTTGCTTTTGTTTTCTGTGCAATAGATTTAGCGAGCAAAAGTGCTCTTTCTGCTACTTCTGAAAAATCGGTTGGGACTAGTATTGTTCTCATTTTTTTATTAAAATTAGATAATATCCTGCTTAGTAAACATGATTTTAATCAGTTGAACACTTGATTTAGTATGTTTTAAAAACATATCAAAAAACAATTCCTTAATCTTATGTAAATAAAACTGCTCCGTCAGATTAGTATCTTTGTATTCAATTTAAGTTAAAATGATAAACCTAATTTTGTTTGGTCCTCCCGGAAGTGGCAAAGGCACACAAGCAGTAAAACTTGCACAAGAATTTAATTTATACCATATTTCTACCGGCGATTTATTCCGTTCAGAGCTAAAGAATGAAACGCCCCTTGGTGTGGAAGCAAAAAAGTACATGGATAAAGGTGAGCTGGTTCCGGATGAAGTAACTATTGGTATGTTGTCTAATAAATTAGATGAATATGCAGGAAAAGTAGAAGGATTCATTTTCGATGGATTTCCGCGCACTCAGCCACAAGCAGAAGCACTGGATAAGTTACTGGATTTAAAAAATACAGAAATCTCATTAGTATTAGCATTGGTTGTAGCAGAAGATGAAATTGTACACCGTATTAAAGAACGTGGTAAATCATCGGGCAGGGCAGACGATTTAGATGATAACATAATACGCAATCGTTTTAAAGTATATCTGAAAGAAACGGCTCAGGTGGCAAATCATTATGAAAAACTAAATAAGGTTGTTTCATTAAATGGTATCGGCACTATCGATGAAATCTTTGATAATTTAAAAGCTGAAGTTAATAAGATTAAATAACTGATTAAGCATAGTGAAAAGCATTAGTAACTAAAAAATACTAATGCTTTTTTATTTTCTATCTTTACAGAAGTTATATGATAAGAATATAAGATGGAAGGAAGTAACTTTATAGATTACGTTAAAATATTTGTCCGCTCCGGCAATGGCGGTGGCGGATCTGTGCATTTTCGCAGAGAAAAGTACGTTCCTAAAGGTGGTCCGGATGGTGGCGACGGCGGAAAAGGCGGCAGTATAATTTTGCGTGGAAACAAGCAATTATGGACACTCTTACATCTTAAATATAAAAAACATATTCATGCTGATAATGGTGCGCATGGAGAAGGCGGTTTGCGCTCTGGAAAAGCAGGTGAAGATATTATTATAGAAGTACCACTTGGAACAGTAGCGAAGAACGGAGATACGTTTGAAAAAGAATTGGAAATTTTAGAAGACGGACAAGAGGTGGTTTGGCTGGAAGGTGGCCGTGGAGGACAAGGGAATAATCATTTTAAGACAGCCGTGAACCAAACACCGCGATATGCACAGCCGGGAGAACCGGGTAGTGAGGGCTGGAAGATTCTGGAATTAAAAGTACTGGCAGACGTCGGGTTGGTTGGATTTCCAAACGCCGGAAAATCAACATTGCTGTCTGTGCTGAGTGCCGCAAAGCCGGAGATTGCTGATTATGCATTTACTACATTAGTACCCAATTTAGGCGTGGTGCCTTATCGTGGTGACCGATCATTTATTATGGCGGATATTCCCGGAATTATAGAAGGAGCGCATGAAGGAAAAGGATTAGGGGTTCGTTTTTTGAGGCATATAGAGAGAAATTCCTGTTTATTGTTTTTAATTCCTGCTGATGCGGATGACATCAAAAAACAATATAAAATTCTTGAAAAAGAATTGAAACTATATAACAAAGAATTAGTAAACAAGCCAAGAATCATTGGTATTTCTAAAAGTGATTTATTAGATGATGAATTAATTGAAATGCTTCGTAAAGAACTGCCCAAAAAAATACCACACATTTTCTTTTCTTCCATGGCTAACAGAAATCTGATGGAATTGAAAGATATGCTCTGGAAAATGATGAATGATTAAATTATTCGGTAGCTTTTATATCTTTATTTTCAGATGAATCTTCTATTACCCGTTTTTCAAAAGTTTCTTCTTCTTTAAGTGCTGTTGCATCCAATACAATTTCCATATTTCCGGGAATAACTTGCGTATTGTTCGTAATAATTAATTCAATGTCATCAATCTCTTGTTTCTTGTCTTGCTTCTTTTCTCTTTCCTCTTTCGGAATATAATTTTCTTTATATTTTCGTCTTAATAATTCTTCTTTCCATTCAGAACGCTTTTCTTGTCTTTCTGCTTTTCTTTTTTCTTTTTCTGCATGATACTTTTCTTTCCACGCGGCTTCTTTTTGTAAACGGATAAGTTTTTCTTCTTCGGTTTCCTCTTTCAGTATTTTTAATTTCGAAGGATGAATTTCAAAAATATCATCAACAGGTAGTTCAATAGTAAACCACAAAACTTTTACAGTAGCGATTCCTACACTGCGCATCCAGATAGTTTGTGATAATAAATTAGACAATGCCTGGAACAGTGATGTGATAATGCTAATCTCGGAAGTAGTGGTGAAAATCAACTCTGAATTTCCTTTTACTTTTGTTGGCGTATCAAACAGCATTTTACCTACTTTCAGTCCGTCTTTATTCAACAAATCTGTTTTTATAGAAATTAAAGTATAAGACAAGAAAAACGAATTTTTAATACATAAGTCCGTTTCAGATAATACAGAAAGCAAGCCAAGTTGTTTGGTACGCACTTCCACAATATCTACAGCTTTATGTGCTGCTGCACGTTTAATAATATATCGTTTTATGACATTATTTATCTTTCGTATAATTCCCATTGCGCTTTACTTAAAGTCTTGTTAAATTAGATATTTCTCTGCAATAGTCAGATTAACATTAGTATATTTAAAGATAAAAGATACATTATGAATGGAGGTGATTTAACATTTGTGATTGCAACACCGGTTTTTCTTGGTATGGTAGTATTGGAATATTTTGCAATGCGCAAGAAAAATAAAGATTATTATCATTTGAACGATGCCATAACCAACCTGAATATCGGTGTCGGTCATGTAGTTTCTAAGGTCATTGTTGGTGTCTTCCTGATTTGGATGTATAAGTTGGTGTATGATAATTTTCGCATCATCACTATTGAACCCGGTGTTTTCTCCTTTATCTTTTGTCTGATTGCTTATGATTTCTTCTTTTATTGGGCACATCGTTTTGGACATGAAATGAATATTTTCTGGGGGGCACATGGCGTGCATCACCAAAGCGAATATTATAACTTAACGGTGGCACTGCGTCAATCATGGATACATGCGGTGCTGGCATTTTTCATTTTTTTGCCGATTCCTTTTTTGGGTATTGATACTGCAACTTTTTTCAGCATATTAAGTATAAATTCTTTTTATCAGTTCTGGATACATACCGATGTAGTGAAACGAATGCCGAAATGGTTTGAAGCAATTTTTAATTCACCGATGCACCACAGAGTGCATCATGGAAGAGATGCAAAATACATCGATAAGAATCATGCGGGAATGTTTATCATTTGGGATAAACTATTTGGAACTTATAAAGATGAAGAAGAAACGCCGAACTATGGTGTTACAAGACCAATCAATTCATGGAATCCGGTTTGGGCAAATGTAGAATATTATGTTGGCATGTATAAAAATGCAAAGCGTTTTTCTTCCGTGAAAGATAAACTCAAATATATTGTTGCAAAACCGGGCTGGCAACCGGAAGATGCAGGCGGAGTGATTCCTGTTCCCGTAGTAGAGAAAAACTATAAACCTTATGATGCAAGTCCAATTAACAAAGGACTGAGTTGGTACGTATTGGTGCAATTTTTATTTATCATTATCGGATTGGTGGCTTATTTATATCATTACGATAAGCTTCCAATGTTTTATAAAGTATTAGGCTATTTACTGGTGATGCTTTCTACCGTAATTTGCGGTGCCATTATGGAACAAAAAAACTGGGTGAAATATGCAGAATATGCTCGTTTGCTGATAGTTTTCGCTGGCTTGAATTCTTTATATTACATCAGTTTCAACGCATGGTTTTATATTATGCTGATACCTTCTGTTATCCTAACGGCATACTTCTTAGCATGGTTTACGTTGAATATGAATAATAAGTTTGTGTTTAAAAGCGTGGCTATAAGGAAATAATCTTAATTCATTTGAAGAAAATTGCACTGGGCCTTGGTTCGTGTACAAATGAAACACTTGTATTTGTAAATCATTTCTTGCCACAAGACAAACTCTTTTAAGTTTCTAATAACTTACTTTGCACTTATAAAATAAGAGTATGCAAGTAGCCTTTGTAACCTACCATAAATTTCCTGATTTATATGAAGATGACCAATTAATACAGCAATATCTTGTACAAAAAGGTATTGATGTAATTCCTGTATGCTGGGACGACGAAACCGTAAAATGGGAACAATTCCATTGCATTATACTGCGCTCAATGTGGGATTATTTTGAACGACCCATTGAATTTGATAATTGGTTAGATAAATTAGCAGCACTCAACTGCAAAGTATTAAATCCGGTATCCGTTGTAAAATGGAATCAAAACAAAAATTACTTTGATGATTTTTCAAAGAAAGGAATTTTATTGCCTGCTTATATTATCTGTAAACAAAAAGAGAATCATTCTTTAAAACAAATTTTGCAAAATAACAATTGGAGTAAAGCAGTAGTAAAACCTGCTATTCCAGGCGGTGCTTACAATACATGGACGATTAATATAGGAACAGTTGAAAATGACGAAACACGTTTTACAGAATTAGTACAACAAGGCGATGTTATTGTTCAGAAATTTGTAGAAGAAATTGTTACAAAAGGTGAGTTTTCATTAATCTATTTTAACAAGAAATTCAGTCATGCTATTTGTAAAAAATGCAAAGCAAGGCGATTTCAGAGTACAGCTGCAATTTGGCGGAACTAATACAGTTATACAACCGGACGCAGCAATTTTAAAACAAGCAGCAGATTTACTGAACAGTATTCCTGAAGCATTATTGTATGCAAGAGTAGATGGAGTAGTATTAAATGATGGCAAATTTCTGTTAATGGAATTGGAGTTAATAGAGCCTGTATTATTTGTTACTACTAACGAAACTGCTTGCGAGAATTTTTATAACGCATTTATAGAAATTAAAAATATAGAGGGATTAGTTTGAACTAAAACGAATATCTTTTTATTAAGTAGTTTTCAATAAGTATATTCGTGCATGCAAATCCATCTTATCAGAAATAAAATTATTGATTATCCATCAGGTTCTGCTTTAGAATTTTATAACAATATATTATATGTTGTCGGCGATGATGTAAATTATATTTTGTGTTTAGATGATGCATGGAATGAAATTAATCGACTGAAATTATTTGAATACGATAGCGTCCGTATTCCTAAGCCAGAAAAACCTGATCTGGAATGTGCTACAATCATTGGGGATATGTTGTATGTAGCCGGTTCCGGCTCCAAATCGCCGCAACGTGATGTAGCCTTTCTTGTCAATTTATCGGATAAGAAAATAAAAAGAATAAGTACCGCTGCATTTTATTCTATTTTCAGAGACAGAAACCTGATAAGAGAGATGAATATAGAAGGTTTTACAGATTGTAAAGATAAGCTCTTGTTTTTTAATCGCGGCAATACGCAACAGCCCAATCAATTAATTATTACTGATTATAACATTTTAAAGAAACAATTTCCTTCTTCTTTTAAAGTAATGCCGGTAAGTATTGGAGCATTAAATAATATTTCTTTGGGAGTTTCCGGTGCGTGTTACCATGAAAAAGACGATATTTTATTATTAACTGCATCTGCTGAAGATACAAATAATGCTTATGACGACGGAGAAATTATTGGCAGCACAATTGGTATAACATATAATGCCTATCAAAAATTAAGCAACAAGGAATTTATTATTGATGAATCAACAGAACTGGAAAAAATTCATCCTGTTTTTGAAAAACAAAAGATAGAATCTGTTTGTATCACCAAACATACCGAAAGAAAATACACTTGTGTGTTGGTTGCAGATAACGATAACGGGAAATCAGAACTATTTGAAATAGAAGTTCAGATATAAAAAAATCTTTTCCAAAGTTAAAAACTTTGGAAAAGATAATCGTCGTTATTTCTTTAAATCCAAAGCGTTGTTTATTATGTATGCAAGATGCGCTCTGTGAGCTTGTGTTGATGCGTCGCTGCCGTATGGTGTTTCCATCCACGATAAAATACGCTGAACTTCACCAAATGCCGCTGATTTAGAAGTATAACTATAGGATGATTTTGTATCTATTATATTTAATAATCTTCCGACATATTCTTCCTGCAAATTCTGACGAATAGTGGAAACAGATGCGCCCAAATCTTCCATAAAAATACCATTGGTAACATCCTTGAGCATGGCATTCACACTATATTTATTGCCGTAATATTTACTGTCTGTTAAACGTTGCATTACTGTATTGTGTAATAATTGATCTAATACAGCACGCTGTATATTCAATACTCTATCGTGAATTTTGGGGTCTTCACTTTCTTTTCTGAAATCATAGCCTCTGCGTTGCATTTGCAGATAAGCATAAATTTCATTCGGCACATTAAATGCACTTTTTGAAAAGGCATATTTGGATATGGCCTGCATAGCTCGTTTCTGTTCTGATAAAGGAACAACCGTAAAAGGCTTGCCTGAGGTATCCTGACCGACAAAATTTCTATTTACATAAACACCGCCAATATATCTGTCAATTACATTTAAACTGCGGGCATAATGGCCTGAAAGAATTAAATAAGCATTGCGCAGTTCGTGATATGATTTGTCCTGTGTGCTATATTTTGTTAGCAGTTTAGGTAATGCCTCATTTACCATCTTAATATTCCCTAAAGCATATCCAATTGCATCATTAGACATATCATAAATATTTGCACTCGGATCGATTCCTTTCCCAACAGAGCGCATATCATCTGCATCGTTTTTAAAACGGTGCTCTTTTTTTACAGATTCAGACAGAATTTTTTGCAATGCAGCTTTTTCTTCTGCTTCATCTTCAATATTTATGTAACCATATTGAATAGCCCATTTATCATAAGGACCCGGCTTAATATCAAAATACAAACCTTGTTTTGTTTTGTCTGTTGAGATATTGGGGATTGTATAATCCATTACAGAAGCTGTTAATCCTACCGTTGCACCTAGAACAGGATCTTGCATTTGTTCTATGCTATGTAATTGTGAAGCAGTAAAATTATGCATCAACCCAAAAGTATGTCCTACTTCATGAAGTACCAAGTCATATAAAGCCTGTTTGATAAATTCATCTTTATCCATATCTGAAAATCCGTAAGCATTTAGCAGTTGTGTACCATACAAAATATTTTGATGCATGCCTTCACCGAATACACAATTTTCATAATTTAAATCAGTAGCAGGTTGCAAATTATCTAAAGCAGCAATTTCATATAATTTTTCCAATGGCAATCGGTTTGTCAGATACACAAATTCCAGCATAATGTCAGCACCAATGATTTCGCCGGTCCGCGGGTTTACAAAGCTTGGTCCATAGCCGCCATAAGGAGGTCTTGGAGAAGAAGTCCAGCGAATTACATTGTATCTGATGTCTTCCGCTTCCCAGCTTGCTGTATCCGGTTGTTCAAAACATTCAACAGCATTTTTAAATCCTGCAGATTCAAAGGCTTCATTCCAAGCGAGTACTGCATTGCGTATAATTGGCCTGAATTCTTTTGGAGTTGTTTTTTCAATCCACCATGTAATGGGCTTTACAGGCTCAGAGAGTTTGTCATTCGGATTTTTCTTTTCAAGATTCCATCTATGAATTAAATCCTTCCAAGGAACAGCATTGGTGGAAGTCTGATCTGTAATTTTTTCTATGAAATAACCAACCCGTGGGTCGTCATATCTTGGTTTGAATTTATTTTGAGGAACTTCAATTAAACTGTGCTGCATTTTTACAGAAATAAAACGTGCATCTGTTACTTCATCCGTGCCGGTATTTACAGGTAATGGATTTTCATAAATATATTCTACGGAAACATCTGTATTTTGAGGGTAATCTTTTACAGCAATATATTTTGATTTTTTACTGCTGAGCGAGCCCATAGAAAATGCATCCGATTTATCCGAAGGTGATTTGGATGGTTTAATTTGTGTGATATTTTCACCGAGGAATAAATTATCAGCATCTATCAGATATGTTCTTTTCTTAGTTTTATCATCTGTACTTAGTGCAGCAATTTTTTCGGAAAGAAACAGAGGTTGATTAATATTAGCGTTTTCAGCTTTGCTTAATTCGTTATTTTTATCAAAATAATAACTGGTGTTTTGTAAAACAAAATCAATTCTGTCAAAATATCTTTGTATGGTAAATACAGAATTGTCTTTATAGCCGCCACGGGCATAACCTGCATCTAAAACACCATCAAGCACATATGCGAAGTAAATATATTCCTTGCCAATTTTATCTTCAGAAATTTCCAGGTAGGTTTTTCCGGTAGTTGTATCCTGATAAACATTGAAAAGCCCGCTGTATTTTCTGCATTTTTCAGTAACTTCTTTAATGGTTTTAAACTGTGGTTTATTGTCTTTTTTTGAGATAGTATCCTTTGGAGGTGTTTTTACTGAATCTGTCATGGTTTTAACAGCGACAGTATCATCTTCTTTTTTCTTTTTTTCTTTTTTAGCATACATATTTGCCGTCATAAAAAGGACAGCAGTTATAAGAATTAAACCTTGTTTGGGTGACTTCATTTTTAGTTAATTTATTTGTGCAAAAATACCAATTTTAAATTGATTTTATATAAAGAATAAAACCATCCTGAATTAGTAGGATGGTTTTATAAAATATTACAGTAAACTGAGATTATCTTTCATATTGACAGCACTTTGGCAGCTTGCCGTAGTCTTCTATTGTGGCTTTAAACTTTTGCGTGTCATAACCTGCTTTTGCAATGTTTTGTTCAACCTGATCAATCGAAACTTTAGTTGGCACAAATGAAACAGTAAGGATATGTGTATCCTCATTCCATACAGCTGTCTTTAAACCTGCTGTCTTAGCTGCCTTTTCAATTCTTTCTTTGCACATATCACAATTGCCTGAAACAATAAAAGAGGCTTTTGTTATTACTTCTTTTGCGAATGTCATTAAGCTAAAAAAGAAGAAAAGTAGGTTAAGGATTAGAATATTTTTCTTCATTTATTTAAAAATTATTTGCTTTTATCCATTTCCATGCCACATTAAGAACACTTTCAGGCTTTATCTGTAGCATATCTTTTTTGCATTGGACAAACTTAACTACCCGCTTCCTTTGTTTTTACAGAAACAGAATCTATAATTTTGTTAGATTTTTCTCCATCTTTTTTACAACAAGCATCTTCTTTTTTGCTGCAAGATTTTCCTTCTTCTGCTTTACATTTGTCGCTGAATTTGTCGCAACAAGCTGAATCTTTGCAGCAACTTGCTTTTTCACATGTCGAGCCGTCTTTACATTTTTTGTTATGACAGGCTGTAAATCCAATTAATGTAACTATCATCACCATAATAACAGTTACGATTGATTTTGTGTTGTTCATTTTATTTTGTTTTAATTGTTTTTAATTAATACTAATTCTAAAGCCACCATATACGCTTGCACCCATTACCGGTGCATATACCTGATAGGTATCAAAAAGTGTGCTAAAAGGTGTACCTAATATAACATTTTTTTGTCTGTAATTTGTTATATTTTCACAGCCGGCAAAAATTTCAGCATGTTTGAAATATTTTAATATTTGCGCATTTAATAATACATAACGTGGTGTGTAACGTTTATCAGCTTCACCATCAAAACTATTCGGTAGTCTTCTTCTTCCATTTATGCTGGTGTTAATATCAAACTGCCATTGCTGATTGGGTGTTTTATAGCTTAATACTACCAACCCTTTATTGAGCGCTTGTAATGGCTTTTGCAATAAAATTCCATGATAAGTGGAACGCACATCTTCAAGTCGATACGCCATTTTAAAGTCCAGTCCTTTTAATACTTCAAAGTTGAGCTCAATTAATAAACTGTTTGAAAATGATTTGCCATGCAGATTTGAAATGGTTGCAGTGGCGTCCGCGTTGTCAATATCAATAATTGCTTGTTTTAGGAAATCAGTCCGGAAAAAATCAACAGCTAAACTTCCTTCGCGATTAAACAAATTAAATTTTTGGGTTAATGATAACCCGTAATTCCAGGCTAGTTCCTTAGTCGGATTTTCCTGAAAGATAATGCTTCTTGAGCTTGCCAGTAAGGACTGATTTTCCGTTAATAAATTAGGCACTCTAAAGCCGCTGCCGGCTGCAATGCGCAATGTGGTCTTATCTGTTAGTGAAAACTTAGCATGTACTCTCGGATTAAATTGAAAACCTGCGCGAGTATGATAATCACCGCGAATACCTGTGACGATAGTAATTTTTGAATTCCATTTGAACGTGTACTCGGCAAAAAGTCCGGGCACGAAATCATTTCGGTAGAATTGAAGTGAGTCTAATTTTTCATCTATTTTATCATACACAAAATTTATACCACCAACCAGAATATGATTATCATTTTTAACTGTAGTCTGATATAAAATATTTCCGGTAAATGTTGCCTGTTTCGTATCAAAATTTTTCTTTCCATAATTAGATTTCTGCTGATGATATACACCGGAAAATTGAGTACCTAAACTATTCTCTTCTGTAAAAATATACCCGGTTTTTGCAAAAGCTTCCACACGTTTGGTATTGATGTTGATGCCAAATAATGGAATTGAATCTGAATGGTGATGTGTACTATGATTGATTTGACCGGCGATACGATTTTCACTCAATACTTTTATCATATACTGTCCTTCTGTTTTATCTGAATGATAATTCCAGCGATTCAGAATATTGTATTGCTTCATCAACGGCTGATCCAGAAATCCATCGTGGTTCATATCTTGCTTTGCAGGTACAAAAGCCCCGTTTGCCATCAGCATTGTTCCGAGTTTTGGATTGATTTTATGATTAACCAGCAGGTTTGTTTCGATACGTACATTTTGATTGGCAAACATGTCGAAGAATAATTTAGCAGAGTCATTAAAACTACTTTTAAATTCCACATTCATAGAACCGGAAATACCTTCATAGCTGTTCTTTACAGAAGGAACACCTTTGGAAACGGAGATAGACTTCATCCAGGGTGCAGGAATATTATCTAAACCAAAAGTAGAAGTCAGTCCACGTAAAATCGGAATTCCTTCCAATAGATTTTGCACATAGATTCCGCTAAGTCCTAAGAGCCTTATTTCTTTTGCACCCGTAACGGCATCACTGTAATTTACATCGGCAGAAGCATTTGCCTGGAAGCTTTCTGATAAATTACAACAGGCCGCTTTTTTTAATTCTCCGGCTTCTATCTTTTCCGTCTTTATCGGATTAAGAGTTGAAATAAAATTGGTTTGACGCTTTCCGTTTATTTTTACTTCGCTTAGTTGAATCTCAGGCTCCAATTGAATTTTTATATCGGTAATCTTATTTATCAGAATTGTATCTGTCTGATAACCTACATAAGTTATTATAATTGAATTGGGCAGTAGCTCAATTGTATCTAATTGGGCTACTCCAAATTCATCAGACGTAGCACCGATAATGGAATTTATCCATTGTACATTGGCACCATATAAAAACTCTTTCGTCTTTTTATCGGTTACGGTTATTTTTATTTTTTGCTGGCTGAATACATATTGACTTATAAAAAACGTCAATAGTAAAAACCAGAAATCCAGTTTTTTCATTTTTATATTTAACAGATGAGTAATATTGTTTATAAGACAATACGCTTATCCGTTAACAACGAAAGATTTGTAATTTTTGAGAAGAAGGTTGAAGTGCTGACTTTATATGATAAAGTTTGTTTGGCGGATGCAATCCTGAATAATAATTTTCAAAAATTTGATGATTGAACGGAGACAGATTATTGGTAAATAATTTAGAATTAAATTGTTTTTCTAATGGTTTTATTTGCAACTGCTTTGCTGTAAAACCCTCAACGGAAAGCTTGCTGAATATTTGAGTGTGAGTACAGCAATCATCTTTCTTCTTATAACCCATCTTTTCACAACAAGGAGAAAGAGGTGCTTCATTTTCACAGGTCGGGTCAGTAAATAAGCAAAAGCTACGCGTATTCGAAGTATTACAAATATGTTCAAAGGCAGCTATGCCATTACTCGCTGTAAAAACAAGCATAGCTAATAATAATGCCGATGTATTAATTTTGTATTTCATTTTCTTAATTCCAAAATACACATTCAGAATAGTATTCAAATTTACTATCAATTATTGGTTACTGCTGCTGAAAAATGTTTATATATAGTTAAAATTCTTTTCGGTAAAATGTTCAGAACTTATTTTACCTTTAATTAAGTTTGGTACAAATGGGATTTTTAGACATCATACAAAATATTACAAAACCTAAAGAACATAACCATGTTGATCAGTTCCTTACTAAATTTCCAAATAAAGTAGGCTCTTATGGTTATGATCCCTGGGGATTTAATATTAATGGTATTAAACCGTTTGTGGGCGCGGGTAAATTCTTCTATGAGAACTATTTTCGTGTAGAAACACATGGTTTGGAAAATATCCCGAAAAAAGGCAGGTGCTTAATTATCGCCAATCACAGCGGGCAGCTGCCATTAGATGCCATGATGCTTGGGTATGCCATGGTGACAAACGAATATGCACCACGAGCACCCAAAGGTATGTACGAACGTTTTGTTCCGCAGGTGCCATTCATCAGTTCTATTTTCTCTCAATGGGGTGGCACCGTAGGCGATCCTGAAAACTGCATAAAAATGCTGGAGAATGATGAAGCCGTGATGGTTTTTCCGGAAGGTGCCCGCGGCATATCAAAACCTTATAGAAAGAAGTATCAGTTACAACGTTTCGGATTAGGTTTTATGTATATGGCTATTCAAACAAAGTCGCCGGTAATACCTGTAGGAATCGTTGGTTGTGAGGAATCTATCATTAATTTCGGCAACATAGATTTCTTGCAACGATTAATTAAGTTTCCCGCAGCACCTGCGTTAATTCCTTTTGTTTTTCCTTCAAAAGTGATTATCAATGTAGGCAAGCCAATGTTTTTTGAAGGTGATACCTCCAGAGAATATCAGGTACAAGAAATGGTTGGAGAAGTGAAAAATGAGATAAATAAGCTGGTTGATATTGGCCTAAAACAAAGAAAAGGCATCTTTAGCTAATTTTTAAGTATTTAATAATCAGTATATTATATTATTTTTGAAATTTTTTTGAAGTGTTTTATTAAAAAATTCAACACGATATCAAAAATATTATTTAATTTTACTTTGTATTTAAGGAATATTGATAAAACCCTAAACCCTTTAATTAATATTTCCATTTTCTTTTAACGAGTTAATTCAGTATTGCAATCGACAATTTTTGTGTGCAAATCTGTATTTAGCTTTAAACAGAACATTTTATTAATTAACTAACATAAAAAATCAAAAAAATGAAACGTAGATCCCCTTACTTAATGATTGCCACACTATTTTGTGTGCTTTTCTTATCATCTTGTTTAAAAGATGATGCAGTTTCGCCAACTTCACAGCGACTTGGCGGAACAGGACCTCAGGTTAATGACCCATTTACCGGTTTATTAGTCCCATTAGCTGGAAACGGTTATATTACAAAACCCGCTCCGGGCGGGACAGAAGTAATTACTGCAACCGGATTGTCTAATTGGACTAATAAAAATACAGTAACAAGTACTTTCTTTCATGTGGGCAGCACTGGTGAACTGACTATAGAATTCAAAGCTGCTGTGCCATCCGGTACAAGTGTAATAAAAGCATTTGTAAACGGAAAGGAATATACAATAACTGATGTTACTGGTAATACCTATAAAAATTATAGAATTACATTGTTGAATGTTACTAAACAAGGATACATTAAAGTAGACTTACAAGGTGTTAGTAATACAAATAATGGAGTATTTGCAAATGTTTCAGATATTGTGTTGTTTGCTTCAACTCTAAATCTATCCAGTGTTTCTTTTGCAAACAATCCGGCGTCTTACGATGCATCCAGAATAGGTGCAGATGTACGAATGGAATATGTTATGCCTAACGGTGCTACACCGGAGTGGTTTTATAACGAGGTAGCTGTGTCAGTTGGTTCAGACAAGGCAGGTACTAATTTTATTAGTAATGGTTTTGTTGGCGGCAATGCCGGTATTCAGATTACTGCCAATGGAGAGAAAAGAATGATATTCTTTGTTTCCAATACTCCCGTTGCTAACGCAAAACTTATAAAGAAAGGTGCAGGTGTTTTGGAAGAAGCATCATCTGCCGGTAAATCTCTTTATGTAAATTTTGACTGGAGCGTTGGGACTTCTTATAAGTTTCTGACACACGCTAAACCTGATGGAGAAGGTAATACTGTTTACTCTTGCTGGTTTTACACACCTGAAACAGATCAATGGAATTTTATTGGAACATGCGGCAGACCAAATACAAACAACTATTTGTCAGGTTTATATTCTTCTCTGCAAGGTACTACTACTGCAAATACTTATTTGCCAAGAAGAGTGTCTTTTATCAATCAATGGATAAACGTAAATGGAAACTGGTCGGAAATGACGACTGCAACATTTAAAGGTGATGATGTAGTTGCTGCGAACAAACAACGCTTAGATTATACAGCATCAACATCCAATTATTTATTTTCATTGAGAAATTTAGGTTTTGCGTATGATAATAATCTGTCGTTAAACAGTAACTTAACAAGAATGGCAACAGGCAATGCACCATCAGTTGATTTGAATAATTTACCACAATAATTAAATCGAAATTACAATATAAAAAATGCCGGATTATTTATAATCCGGCATTTTTGTTATCATCTTGTTGACATATATTCTACCTATACAAACTTTAATGCATCCTTTACTTTCTTTTTTTCTAATGCAAGCTCTAACACTTCATCCATATTTTCTACGTAGTGAAATTTCAACCCTTTGATGAAATCAGCCTGTACTTCGTCTACGTCTTTTTCATTTTCTCTGCATAAAATAATTTCTTTAATACCGGCACGTTTGGCTGCTAATATTTTTTCTTTTATACCACCAACCGGCAATACTTTTCCACGTAAGGTTATTTCACCGCTTAATGCTGTAAACGCTTTTATTTTTCGTTGTGTATATAAAGAAGTTAATGCTGAAAGTATAGCAATACCGGCACTTGGTCCATCTTTTGGTATAGCACCTTCCGGTACATGAATGTGTAAATTCCAATTGGTAAATGCTTCTTTCGGAATTTGCAAAACATCTGCTTTGCTTTGCAGATAACTCAGCGCGGTATTAAATGACTCTTTCATTACATTACCTAAATTTCCGGTAATGGTTACACTTCCTTTTCCGCGGCTCGAAGACGATTCTATAAATAAAATATCTCCCCCAAACGGCGTCCAGGCTAAACCAATAGCCACACCGCAAGGATTGTTTTCCGAATATTTATCATGGTTGTATTTAGGCTTTCCTAAAATACGAGTAATGTCTTCAATAGAAATGGCCGTATTATAATCTTCTTCAGTAGCTACACTTTTTGCCACATTGCGCATAATGGAAGCAATCACTCTGTCTAATTCACGCACACCACTTTCATACGTATAATTGTGAATTAGATACTGAATAACTTTGTCATTCAATTTTACTTGTGATGCCTTCAGGCCATGCGCTTCGCGTTGTTTAGCTACTAAATGCTTTTTCGCGATTTCTGTTTTTTCTTCCAAAGAATAGCCACTTAGTTGTATGATTTCCATTCTGTCTCGTAAGGCAGGTTGTATTTCACCAATGCTGTTGGCTGTTGCAATGAATAACACTTTAGATAAGTCGTATTCCAATTCCAGATAGTTATCGTAGAATGTAGTGTTTTGCTCCGGGTCCAATACTTCTAATAAAGCTGATGAAGGATCGCCACGATGATCTTTCCCTACTTTATCAATTTCATCTAATATAAAAACAGGATTCGATGATTGTACTTTTTTAAGCGACTGAATAATTCTGCCGGGCATAGCACCGATATAGGTTTTTCGGTGACCACGAATTTCACTTTCATCATGCAGACCACCTAATGACATGCGCACATATTTTCTGTCTAATGCACGCGCAATACTTTTTCCTAAAGATGTTTTACCAACGCCCGGAGGGCCAATAAAACAAAGTATCGGAGACTTCATATCGCCTTTTAGTTTTAATACAGCGAGGTATTCCAGGATTCTGTCTTTGATTTTATCCAACCCAAAATGATCTTCATCTAAAATTTTCTTACCGCGTTTCAAATCAAAATTATCCTGCGTGGTTTCGTTCCAGGGAAGTTCTACCATCAAATCCAGATAATTCAAAATCACCGAGTATTCTGCCGCTGCCGGATTCATACGTTTGATGCGTTCAATTTCTTTGTCAAATGCTTTTGCCACCGCCTCACTCCATTTTTTTGCGGCTGCTTTTTCTTTCAAACGGTTGAGCTCTTCCTGATACATGTCGCCACCCAATTCTTCCTGAATAGCGCGCATTTGTTGATTCAGAAAATATTCACGCTGTTGTTTGTCAATATCTGTTCTGGTTTTGTTGTGAATATTTGCTTTGAGTTCTTGCAGCTGCAATTCCTGATGTAAGTATTTTAAAACCTGCTGCACGCGTTCGTGTGCATCATTTGTTTCTAAAATTTGTTGTTTTTGTGCTAATTCAATATTCAGGTTGGATGTGATAAAATTGGCAAGAAACTTAATATTATTGATGTTGTTTAATACAATCTTTGCTTCATTCGGAATATTCGGTGACAACTCAATAATTTTATTGGCCATATCTTTCAGGTTGTCCATCATGGCTTTTTCTTCTTTGGCGTCCACCATTGGCACATCCGGTAAGTATTCCACTTCGGCTTCTATAATGGGTTCTGCAGAAACATTTTGTTTTACAATAAAACGTTTCACACCTTGAAGAATCAAGGTATTGCCGCCATCCGGCATCGATAACATTTTAATGATTTTAGCTGTGGTACCCACATTATACAAATCGCCTGGTTCCGGCTCTTCAATTTTGGTGTCACGTTGCGCAATCACGCCAACGTATTTGTTTTCTTTGTATGCTTTTTTAATGGCTTTGATGGATTTTTCTCTGCCTACGGAAATAGGGATCACCACGCCGGCAAATAAGACATTATTGCGCAAAGGCAAGATTGGAAGCACTTTCGGCAAGTTATCGTGATTGGTATTGTCATCTTCTTCTACGGATAGAAGCGGCACCATTTCTACATCTTCTTCAATGATATTCTGCAATTCAATTTTCTGAAACATAAGTAAATTTAATTCAATTTCGACAATATGACATATTCCTTACAAAATATAAGGTTTTTTAATAGATGCAAGATGTGTGCCGAGGTTAGAATTAAAGTGGGAATAAGAAATAATGGCAGAATTTGTAATAATTTTTGTTACCCAAATATTATTGTTATTTTTGCATCCCGAATTTGTCGGGACAAAAAATGGAGACGTGTCCGAGTGGTTGAAGGAGCACGCCTGGAAAGTGTGTATATGGGAAACTGTATCATGAGTTCGAATCTCATCGTCTCCGCAAAAAAAAACGTCAAGATTATTCTTGACGTTTTTTTGTTTTTCATCGTGCCACAATTATCGTGGCACAATGAAAAAACATTTTATACTTTGCCGCTCAGCACACCACGAGAAATAACAATACGTTGTACTTCTGAGGTGCCTTCGTATATCTGCGTAATTTTTGCATCGCGCATTAATCTTTCCACATGATATTCTTTAACATAGCCATACCCGCCGTGTATTTGTACCGCTTCTGTGGTCACACGCATCGCTACTTCTGATGCAAATAATTTTGCAGTTGCCGAAGCAATCGCATAATCTTTATGCTGGTCTTTTAACCAGGCTGCTTTATACACCAATAAACGTGCTGCTTCAATTTGCGTAGCCATATCAGCTAATTTAAATTGAATAATCTGGTGATTGGAAATTTCTGTACCAAATGCTTTGCGCACTTTTGAATATTCTACCGCTAATTCGTATGCACCGGCTGCAATGCCTAATGCCTGTGCTGCGATGCCAATTCTTCCGCCTTCCAACGTTTTCATGGCAAACTTAAAGCCAAAACCATCTTCACCGATTCTGTTTTCCTTTGGCACTTTCACATCCGTAAATAACAAGGAATGTGTGTCTGATGCACGGATACCTAATTTATCTTCTTTCGCTCCAATTTCAAAACCGGGCATGCCTTTTTCTACAATTAACACATTGATACCGCGATGTCCTTTCTCAGGATGCGTTTGTGCAATGACTAAATACGTATCTGCTTTACCGCCATTGGTTATCCAGTTTTTGGTACCGTTCAGTAAATAATAATCACCTTTATCTTCAGCAGTTGTTTTCTGTGAAGTGGCGTCACTGCCGGCTTCCGGTTCGCTTAATGCAAACGCACCTAATTTTTCACCTTTTGCTAAAGGAACCAAATAGTTGCGTTTTTGTTCTTCTGTTCCATATTCTTCGAGTCCCCAACAAACTAAGGAATTGTTTACGGACATGGCTACAGAGCAAGATGCATCTAATTTAGAGATTTCTTCCATAGCAATGCAATACGAAAGAGCATCCATTCCACCGCCGCCATATTTGGTATCTACCATCATACCCATGAAGCCTAATTCACCCATTTGTTTGATAAATTCTGTCGGATGTATCATATCACGATCGCGCTCAATAACTCCGGGCTTTAAAACGGTTTGCGTAAAGTTGCGAGCCATTTCGCGTATTTGCTGATGTTCTTCGGTGAGTTGGAAATCCATTTTTTATTTTTTAAGAATGCGAAAATACGGTTTTTAGTTGACAGTTGACAAATAGTATGTTGACAATTTTATGGATTGTTTTGTTCAATGATTTTAGTAGTCGAAAATCCTTCTAAAAGTGGAATAATAACAGTTTGTAGTGCGATTTTGTTGCCAACTATTTCTTCTTTTTTATAATCACCTCCTTTCACTAACACATTAGGTTTTATTTTTTCTATCAAAAGTAAAGGTGTGTCTTCCTCAAAAGGTATAACATAGTCAACAATTTCCAAATTGGCTAATTTTTGCATTCTTAATTCTATTGATTCTATGGGACGTGTTATTCCTTTCAGTCGCTTTACAGAAGCATCATCATTCACAGCGACAATTAAAATATCACCGAGTTTTTTAGCTGCTTTCAATAAATATAAATGACCCTCGTGCAATAAATCAAAGCAACCGTTGGTAAAAACAATAGTTTGCTTTTTTCTCTCGTGTTGTTGAAGAAAAGCATCTAAATCTATAATGATTTTTGATGAAAGATTATTGTTCATTTGCTTCAGTTTGCTTCTCTTCTTTATTAAACAAAGCTAAGAATATCAAACTAAGGATTCCACCAGCCAAAACAAAAACGGTTTGTACTGTCCATGAAATCCAGCCATAAGAAAAACCAATAACAGGAGCTATTCCATAAGTTTCCAGTACTTTCTGTGTTACAATCTGGAAGGCACCGATTCCTCCTTGTGTAGCAACCATGGCGAATCCGCCAAAAAATACTGATGCCATTGCGGCAGACCAGCCTAAATGCGCAGTTTCTGTTAGGCATTTAAAACCGAAGTAAGGCATTAAAATATAACAAATCCAAATGGCAATTGTATGAAAAATAAATTCCCGTTTTCTGTCGATATCTTTAATGGAAATTATACCTTGCCACAATCCTTTTAGTTTTGTTAGGATGATATTTTCTTCTCTAACTATTTCATCGTGTATCTTCTTTTTCTTGTTTAAAAAGAAAAAGACAATTCCACCAATTGCAATAACTACTACAGCAATGATGCCTAATTTTACAAAATTTACTTTAGCAAACATGTCTGCAAAAAACTGATAAAATCTTTGGTACTCCAACAATAAGATGATGCCTCCTAAAATGAGAATACAAACCAAATCTATTATTCTTTCCAGCACCATGGTACCAATGGATTTTTCTACAGGTACATTTTCATACTTATATAAAATGGTACAGCGCATTACTTCTCCTAATCTTGGAAACAGGAGATTGGCAAAAAACATAATCATAACGGCAGAAAATGTATTCCAGTAATTGGGTGTATATCCAAGCGGTTTTAATAAAATTCGCCAGCGTTCCGTTCTGAAAAAGTTACTCAGTAATCCGAAAAAGATCAATAAAACAACCCAACTGTAATTAGCTCTTTTGAAAGAATCGGCAATCATTTGCTTGTGTTCCGGTGTGATGCCGCGCATTGACCAGTAAACCAATCCAATTCCAATGCCTAAAGAAATGATAAATTTAATGATATTACCGAGTTGTTTTTTCAAAGCAAAATATATATTTTGGACGAAAGTAGGATTAATTTTTTACTTGAGCATTATTTTCGTCTACATAAACAACTACAGGGGAGAAGTTTTTACTTTCTTCTAAAGTCATCATCGCATAGGCGATTACAATTATTTTATCGCCGAGTTGTACTAAGCGTGCTGCCGGACCATTCAAGCAAATTTGTCCGGAACCGCGTTCCCCTTTGATTACATAAGTTTCGAAGCGTTCACCGTTGTTGATGTTTACAATCTGTACTTTCTCGTTTGGTAATATACCGCTTGCCTCTAATAAATTTTCATCGATGGTAATACTGCCCATATAATTTAAGTTGGCTTCTGTAACAGTAACGCGGTGCAGTTTGGCTCTGAATAAGTGTATGAACATGATTTGTAAATTGAAATCAAAATTATTAATAAATAACGACTAACTATGTGGGATTAACGATAAATCACAAATTCTTAAACTCAATAATCATTGAATGATTACATTGTCAATCAATCTGACCAAACCAACTTTAGCAGCAACTAAAACGGTTAATGGAATTTCTGCTTCATAAACATCAACAGGCTCTAAAGTTTTGCCATTTACAACAATCAAATATTCTAATTTTATCAGCTCATCTGTTGCTAAAATGGCAGTTTGTTCCTGTATTAATTCGGGAATTGATTTTTGCTGAATATTCTCTTTGATATAAAAAATAGCTTGTGATAATTTTACTGCGGACGCACGTTCTTCTGTATTCAACCGCATATTTCTGCTGCTCATGGCTAAACCATCTTTTTCGCGGAGTGTATCGCAAATTTCTATTTTTACAGGCAAGTGGTAATGCTCAACCAATTTGTTTAAAACCATGCATTGCTGATAATCTTTTTGTCCGAGAAAGAGTACATCGGGTTGTACAATATCTAACAAGCGTTTCACTACCTGCAATACCCCTTCAAAATGCCCTGGTCTGTGTTCTGCATCCAGTGTTTTTCCAATAAATCCTAAATTTACCTCTGTCTTTTCGAGAGTACCGTTTGGGTAGATTTCTTCTACATTCGGTACAAATACGATATCACAGCCTGCTTCAAGCAGCATTTCTAAATCTTTGTCAAGTTGAATCGGGTATTTTTCAAAATCTTTTTTGTCATTAAATTGGGTTGGGTTGACAAAAATACTGGAAACGGTCACATCTGTTTTAGCCTTGCAGGCCTTAATTAAAGATATATGACCCTCATGCAAAGCACCCATTGTAGGTACGAAACCAATTACTTTCTTTTGTAATACATTGATTTTCAATAGATGTTTTTGTGTTTCCGATATAGTTTGAAAGACTCGCATGGTTATTTGCTTTGCATACCCACCATCATAAAATGAATCAAACATAAGTGTAAAGAATACTTAAAATCTGATTTTATGACAGTTTCTTAAACAATTATACCACTTTAAATGCGTACCTTTGCACACTATTTACCCATAATAATTAAAAATTAACAGAACAAGCGGCGCATGGAAAAGAAAAGATTGTTGTATGTTACTCAGGAAATGGACCCATATCTGGTGTTGACTGAGGCTGGAAGCATCGTAAAAAGACTGGCACCATATATAAATGATAATGGCTTAGAAGTGCGTGTTTTAATGCCAAGATTTGGTATCATTAATGAGCGCAGAAATCGGTTGCATGAGGTGGTACGCTTGTCGGGTATTAATATTATTATTGATAACGATGATTATCCGTTGATAATTAAAGTAGCTTCCTTGCCGGGAGCACGTATTCAGGTTTATTTTTTAGATAATGAAGAATTTTTTAAACGAAAAACCGTTTTCAATGACGAAAACGAGAAGTTCTTTGATGATAATGCAGAAAGAATGGTATTCTTCTGCAAAGCTACTTTAGAAACAGTAAAAAAATTCGGATGGCATCCACATATCATTCATTGTCATGGCTGGATGACGAGTTTGATTCCTGTCTATATGAAAACACAGTTTGCCAAAGATCCTGTTTTTTCCACTACAAAGATGGTTTATAGTATTTATGAGAAATCTTTTACTGAAAAACTGAATAAGAATTTTATTAAAACAGCGTTAATAGGAGATGATATCAAAGAAAAAGACTTAGCGGTATTTAAAGACTTGACAAATGAAGCGCTTACTTTAGCTGGTGTGCAATTTTCAGATGCGGTAGTTCAGGGATCGGATAAAATAAAAGATATGGCAGCTATTAAAAAGGCGATTGGGAAAAAACCGTTCTTAGAATTTCAGGAACAGGATAATATATTACCGAAATATGCAGAATTCTATCAATCACTATTACAATAAAAATTGTTCCATCAACAGATATCTTTTATAAATGAGACAAATCTATTCACTTTTCATAATTTCCTTCTTACTATTTATTTCTTCCTGTAAAAAAGACAACACTATTGGAGCAGATATTCTTCCTCAGGATGATTTGTTGAATGTGCGGTTTTCAGATACTTTTACTTTGACTTCTAAAACATTGGCTGATACTTTCTTAAGGTCTGATAAACTTGCAAAAAATTATTTAGGTGTCATAAATGATGCTTTGTTCGGATTTCAGAAAGCAAGTATTGCCATAGAAGTAGATAAACCGAATACAGTTTATGATGATACATTAATGACCACCTTTACGGTGGATTCAGTGGTATTATTCATAAAATATAACAGCATTTATGGCGACACAACCGTTGCTCAAAGTTTAGAGGTGAGCACTATCAGTACTCCGATTAATGAGAATAGTGCATACTATTCTAATTCCGGTTTATTTCCCGGATCGGGCGTCATCGGAACTTTGAGTAATTATACATATACTCCAAACTCAAATCCTGTGAGCACCAGTACCACAGATAGTATTGGAACAAATGGTATTTTAAGAGTTCGATTAAACTCATCGGTAGGATATACTATTATCAATTTAGGGCAGAACGTGCTCAGAGATTCGGCTTTATTTAAGGCAGCATTTCCGGGTATATTAATTGAGAATTCTACAAATTCAGGAAAGGCGATGGCAGAAATTGATCTTAGTTCTTCCTACAGCTCTATCACCATTTTTTACAAAGACAAATACAATGTTGTAAAAAACATGAAATTGTATACTTCTCTTCTGAAAAACAACAGCGGTAGTCTTACCACAAGAGTAAATGGTGTTAATTTGTTTTCTAATACTTTGCCTTCTGTCATCCAAAATACTATTAGTTCGGGACTAACATCAGATTCAGTTAATTATATTTTAGGTCAGGGTGGCACCACTGTTCGTTTGTCTTTGCCTACGATTGCTAATCTTGGCAGAGTTGCGGTAAATAAAGCTGTTATAACGCTCACACAGCTGGAACAAAATAGCCAACCTGAATTTATCACACCCTATTATCTTGCACTCCTGAAAAGAAATGCAAGCGGAAATTTAGATGTGCTGCCAACTAATGATGGAATCGGTATTTTAGATACGGTTGCTAAGGATGATTTTGGTAATAAAATTTCAAGATACAGTTTTAATATAACGAAATACATACAGGCAATCTCAGTTGGGTCTGTAACAAATTCAGATTTGTATATTGCAACATACAGGTCAGCAGGAACAGATGGAACAATAAATGTACTGAATAGTATTCTTAATGGTTCCGTAATAAATGTTGGATATACACCATACAGGGTTGTTACAGCAGGATCTAATTATTCAGATTCAAGATATAAGATGAAATTAAATCTTACTTATACCTTGATAAAGTAATTTTATTTTCTTAATTTTTCACTAAATTGGTACGGCATTTGATTGATTCTACACTAATTAAATTTATATGTGCGGTATAGTAGGTTATATAGGCAAAAAACAAGCCTTTCCAATTATTATTAATGGTTTAAAGAGATTAGAATACAGGGGGTATGACAGTGCCGGTCTAGCGCTGCTAAGTGATAGCAATCAATTAAATATTTATAAGAAGAAAGGAAAAGTTGTCAACCTGGAAGAAGTTGCTAAAGGAAATGATATTTCAGGAACCGTTGGTATCGGACATACACGTTGGGCCACGCACGGTGAAGCTAATGATTTAAATGCACATCCGCATTTTAATGCCACAGAAGACTTAGCTGTTATCCATAATGGCATTATCGAAAATTATTATTCTTTAAAAACAGAGTTGCAATCCCGCGGTTATAAATTCCGCTCTGAAACAGATACTGAAGTTTTAGTACATCTGATAGAAGAGATACAAAAAAATGTAGAATGCACGCTGGATGAAGCTGTACGCTTGGCATTAAATGAAGTAATTGGTGCATATGCGATAGTAGTTATCTCTAAAAAAGAAAATAATAAGTTAATTGTCGCAAAACTAAGTTCGCCGCTTGTCATAGGCTTTGGTGATAATGAATTATTTGTTGCATCGGATGGTTCGCCGCTGATAGAACATACAAAAAAAGTTTCTTACTTAGAAGACGGTCAGATGGCAGTTTTACATGCCAATGGAAATGTAGATGTAAAATCCATAAAAGACAATACAACACATGTACCGTATATTGATGAATTACAATTAAAACTTGAGCAAATTGAAAAAGGTGGTTTTGATCATTTTATGATGAAAGAGATTCACGAGCAACCTCAGGCAATAAAAAACAGTATTCGTGGTCGCATTGACAGTCAGCAATTTTGGGTAAACCTGGGTGGTGTTCGTGAACATGAACTGCGTTTCAAAAATGCGAGTAAAATCACCATAGTTGCCTGTGGCACCTCCTGGCATTCGGCATTAATCGGTGAGTATTTAATTGAAGATCTGGCTCGCATAAATGTTGAAGTAGAATATGCCTCAGAATTCAGGTACCGCAATCCAATCATTACAGAAAATGATGTGGTCATTGCTATTTCACAATCCGGTGAAACAGCAGATACGCGTGCAGCATTGGAATTAGCAAAAGCAAAAGGTGCTTTGACATATGGAATATGCAATGTGGTAGGCTCGAGTATTTCACGTATGACAGATGCAGGTTCTTATACACATGCCGGCCCCGAAATTGGTGTTGCTTCTACAAAAGCATTTACCACACAGGTAAGTATTTTAGCATTAATGGCACTGCAGTTAGCAGAAATAAAAGGCACCTTGTCGCAATCTAAATTTCATGAATACATTACTGAACTGGAAGCATTGCCTTCAAAAATTGAAAAAATATTAAAAGCCGAACCATATATTCAAGAGATTGCTGAAACTTTTCAGGATGCTGGAAATTTCCTCTATTTAGGACGCGGATATAATTTTCCCGTAGCATTGGAGGGAGCACTTAAATTAAAAGAAATTTCCTACATACATGCAGAAGGATATCCTGCAGCGGAAATGAAACACGGACCCATCGCACTGATAGATGAAAATATGCCTGTGGTTGTGTTAGCACCATTTACCCAGCACTACGAAAAAGTATTGTCAAATATTGAAGAAGTAAAAACACGTAAAGGACAGTTAATTGCAGTTGTAACTGAAGGAGATGCTGAAATCAGTAAATTAGCTGAATATGTTATTCAAATTCCGCAAACAGATGAACCATTCACACCAATATTATCTGTAATTCCATTGCAGTTATTAGCTTATCATATTGCTGTATTGAGAGGATGCGATGTCGATCAGCCACGTAATTTAGCAAAATCCGTAACTGTAGAGTAATGAATAGAATCATATTGACTTTTTGCTGCGTTTTAATGAGTGTGTTGTTAATGGCACAAATAAACCCTTATAGCGCGCAGAAAAAAAAATATCCCTTAGGCGATGAATTTGATAAAATATTGCCGTTAAAAATTGGTAACTGGAACCGGTTTGCTTTTCATGATTTTGTTATCGGACGCGAAAACGGAAGCGTATATTACAGGCAGGATGACAGGCAAATTTATATAACGTTCGGGAAAACATATAATCAAACGGATTTAAACAGCATATGGGACAGAATCTACGATAATGCTACTTCCGGAAAAGAAAGTCAGATAAAACAAAAGAATATATCCAGCCCTTCTTCTAAATATGTATTAATGAATGGCAAATCCGGCTTGTTTTATGCATGGACGCGTAACTTTTATTACTTCAGTATAAAAACAAAAAATAAAACGGATGCGGATGAATTTATGAAGTTGTTCCCATACTGATTACGCGCTGCCGAAAAATTATTTTTACCTTATTGCTTTTTTCAATACCTTAGATACGGATACCATATGTATTCTCAAATTTTTAACTCATTAATTCTGTAATTAATTATGCAAACCAATTCTTCTGTTTTTCTGGGCGATAAATTTTACAATCGCGAACATTTAAATTTTATTTTGTTTGATGTATTGAAAGCGGAAAGTGTTACCCAATACGAGTATTTTTCAGATCATGATAAAGAAGGATTACAAATGTACCTGGATGCAACTGACCAATTCGCTAAAGAATATTTGTTTCCGCATTTAGTGGAAATGGACAGGAAACAACCCGAATTAGTAGATGGAAGAATTCGCGTACATCCTGTTCACAAAGATATCATGCGCATCAGCGGAGAAAACGGCTGGATATGTGTTTTAGCCAATAAAGAAGTTGGCGGATTGCAGATGCCAAGTGTATTTACCACGGCGGCAAGTTTTATTTTAGGCGCAGCTAATTATTCAGGATGTGTATTTCCCGGTTTAACAATTGGAGCGGCGCATTTAATAGAAGCATTTGCCGATAAAAAGTATCATAATTTGTATTTGCCAAAAATGTTTGCCGGCGAATGGCAGGGTACAATGGCTTTGACAGAACCAGGTGCGGGAAGTTCGTTAAGTGATGTGGTAACTACCGCAGAAAAGCAAGAAGATGGTACTTATAAAATTGTCGGACAAAAAATATTTATTTCCTGTGGCGACAGTGATGCGGTAGATAATGTGGTGCATTTGTTGCTGGCGCGCGTGAAAGGTGCACCGGCAGGCACCAAAGGCATTTCTATGTTTATTGTTCCAAGAGAAAGAATAAAAGAAGATGGTGGTTTAGAATGGAACGATGTAAGCAGTATTGGTGTCTATCATAAAATGGGTTATAAAGGTGCTCCTATTGCGCATTTAAGTTTTGGTGAAAACAATGATTGTAAAGCTTGGTTGGTCGGCGAAGAAAATAAAGGGCTTTCCTATATGTTTCAGATGATGAATGAAGCACGTATTTCTGTGGGTTTACACGCTACGTCCATTTCTTCTGCATCTTATTATGCAAGTTTAAAGTATGCGAATGAGCGTTTGCAAGGCAGACCAATTGCAGAAAAAAATCCGGAAATGCCGCAAGTGCCCATCATAAAGCATGCGGATGTGAAACGTATGTTGTTGTTTCAAAAAACATTTATTGACGGCGCATTGTGTCTTGAATTGCAATGCAGTTATTTTGCAGACATGGAACGTGTAAGCGAAGGAGACGAAAAAGAAAAATATAATTTAATGTTGGAATTGCTGACACCTGTTGCAAAATCCTATCCTGCAGAGATGAGTAATTTATCAACCTCAACCTCGCTACAGATCTTTGGCGGTTATGGTTTTACCAAAGATTTTATAGCAGAACAATATTACCGCGAGACACGCATACATACCCTGCATGAAGGCACCACAGCTATACATGGAATGGATTTGCTAGGAAGAAAAGTAATGATGAAAAACGGGAAAGCCGTTATGTTATTAATGCAGGAAGTAATGAGCGATATTTCGAAAGCAAAAAAGTATGACCATACAAAAGCACATGCGGAAACATTAGAAAAGCAACTCGGTAAATTACAGGAGTTATCCATGCATTTGATGGGTGTGGCGCAGAAAGAAGGTGTGGAGGCCTATCTGAGTGATGCGACACTGTACCTGGAATTGTTTGGTATTTTGGTGCTGGGCTGGCAATGGATTAAGATGGTAAATACCTGTAATGAAAACTCAAGTATTGATAAACAATTTGCCGACAGTAAATTTTTATGCTTTAATTATTTCTTTGAATACGAATTGCCGAAAGCACAGGCATTATTTATACGTTTGAAAAGTACAAACAGAGTTACGGTTGGTGTGGATAGTAGTTTGATTGATTAAAAAGATTCTGCTTTGCGAACTTTGCGCCTTTGCGTGAAAATAAAAACTTAAGATATGACAACCATTCAACAAATATCACTCTATGCTATGGCATTTCTGTATGCCGGTGCAGGTGTCAATCATTTTGTGAATCCAAAATTTTATTTAAGTATTATGCCCAAATTTTTCCCTGCCCAGAATTTATTAAATCAGGTAAGTGGTATTGCGGAAATTGTAGTGGCCATCGGATTGTTGTTTGCATCTACACGTCAGATTTCTGCATACTTAATTATTGCTATGCTGATTTCATTTTTCGCGGTGCATATTCCGCATTTATTTCAGCCACCAAAAATGGCGCAAGGCAGAGAATGGTTCTTATACGTTCGTTTGGTACTGCAATTTGCACTCATTTACTGGGCATGGATGGTGAGCAAATACTAAGATTTTAGTTGTCTGCATTTATCGCTGCAATATTTAACTTCCGTCCATACTTTTTCCCATTTCTTTCGCCAAGAAAATGGCCGTTTGCAAACGATGCAAATTTTTTGCAGTAAAAATTCTTTCTTGTGTTTATGCATTATTGCACTTTAAAATACGTTTCTAACTTTTTGTAACGATACTCAAATATTTCTTTCACTTTTTTATGCACAAATAATTCACCGGCTACCCAGCCAAGAAATGATTTACCTATATCATAATGTAAAATATCAGTCATTAATACACCATTCTGTGTTGCTTTAAAATGATGCTCGTGGTGCCAAATATTATAAGGACCTTTGCGTTGTACGTCCACAAAAAATTCCTGTTCTTTTATATGGGTAATTTCTGTACACCATTGCATGGGGATATTCAACATGGGTTTTATGTTGTAGGTAATAAACATACCTTCGTACATTTTTTCCGGTAATGGCGAAGTGATTTCAAACACCATCTCTTCAGGTGTAATTTCATTCAAATTTTTCGGGCTCGAAAAAAAATCCCACGCTGTATTTATGTCAATTGGTAGTTCTTGTATTTGTTCTAATCGTCTCATGTTATTTAATTAAGTTGTTGTAAATATATTTCTGCTGTTTGTAAATGTTGTTGTTGTTTTTCGTGAGGCATTTTATCAAATGTAGCTATCAGCATTCCTAATCGAGGATTTTGCAAAAAGAAATTTCGTTGTTTATGCATAAATCGCCAGAAAAGAGCATCCCAGATAGTTGTCCATGCTGCATCTTTTTTGTAATCACTCATCTTTAGTATATAATTACTGCCACTGATATAAGGTTTTGTGCACATCAAGCCGCCATCTGCAAACTGACTCATGCCATAAACATTAGGTACCATTACCCAGTCATATGCATCAATAAAAAATTCCATGAACCATTTATATATTTCATTCGGATTGATTTCACATAACAGCATAAAATTTCCTAAAATCATCAGGCGCTCAATATGATGAGCATAAGCAGTATGGTGCAATTTTTTTATCGTTTCATCTATCGGAAGAATACCGGTACTAGCATTATAAAATGCTTTTGGCATTTTTCGATTAAACTTCCAAAAGTTACGGGTGCGTTGTTTACAGCCTTCGCGTTCATATATAGCACGTATAAACTCACGCCAACCAATTATCTGACGAATAAAACCTTCTACTGAATTGATTGGAATATCATTTTTTTTTGCAAACAAAAGTGTTAATTCTATAATTTTTGTTGGTGTTAGCAAGCCAACGTTCAGCATGGGTGTAAGTACAGAGTGATGCAATATATGTTCATGCTGATGCATTGCGTCTTCATATTCACCAAATTCTAAAAAACGTTTTTCTAAAAATTGCTGCAACCAGTCTTCACTCTCTTCATGTGTACTTGGATAAATAAAATTTCCGGAAATATTACCATAGTTGTTTGTAAAATATTGTTCCGCATATTTTATTGCTTCTTTATAATAAGAATTGATATCTGGAAACAGGACATTTGGTGCTTTTTTGCCTTTTGGATATTTTAAACGATTTTCTGCATCGTAAGACCATTTGCCTCCAATTGGCTTTTGTTCTTTATCTAATAAAATGTTATGTTTTTTACGTTGATAAATATAGTAGTCAGTTTGGAAGTATCTTCTCTGCGTCTTAAAGAATGTATGGTTGTCAATACTTGTATTTAAAAATAATGGACTTTCTTTTTTATGCAGCGTAATAGCATTTTCAGTCGCTGTTTCTGTGATTCTTTTTTCCAGCCAGTAATCAGTTGTGTCTATGTATTCAATTTGTTTTTCATCTTTGATACTTTCTAATAGAATTCTTATATCACTACGTGTATCAATACTTTCCACATAAACTACATTAAAACCCTTATTTGTCAGGTAGTCTTTATAAAACTTCATACTAGCTCTGTGAAACGCAATTTTTTGTTTGTGGAATTTGTATTGTTTAAAAAATAAAAACTCTTCAACAAGATAAAGCTTGTCAGCACTGAATGTAATCTTTTTAAATAATTGATGCGGAAAGACAATACCTGTCATAGTTTATCCTAAACAAAAAACGAGGCTATAGGTTTACAGATAATTTAATTGATTTTCTTTCTCAATATATAATCATTCAGCCAGAACTTTCCGTAAGCAATATCAGCTTTTTCGTGTAGTTCAAAGCCTTGCTTTTTATAAAAATACATGGCAGTATTCTTTCGGTTGACATTTAACTCTAAAAAATCAATCTTATTTTTGAGTGCAATTTTTTCAACTTCTTCTAATAACATTCTTCCAATTCCTTTGCCATGCGTTTCAGGCTTTACATACAGTTTGGGTATACACAGCATATTGTCTTCGCGAATATAATAGCTGACAAAGCCAAGGTTTTGTTCTTCATTTGTGCAAATCAGAAAAGTGTGTCCATTCTGCATTTGTTCCAAAATAGCTGCTGCAGAATACATTCTTTCATACATGAAATTAATTTGTTCCTGAGAAATTATAGAAGAGTATGTTTGTTTCCAGGTTGCTTCGGCAACATCCAGAATTTTTGGAATATCATTTACAAACGCAATTCTGATTTTATACATGATGCAAAAATAGCGACAAAAGATTAATTCATCATTTATCATTTAAAATTTATAAATTTACATCACTCTAGGAGTGCCGATTTATTGGCTGAGAAATATCCTTTGAACCTGATTTGGTTAACACCAACGTAGGGAACGAGTTCTCCATTAATGTCATTTCGAGAGTAGCGAGAAATCTTGCTATAATGAAAGTAACTATCAATAATGAACAATACACTTTTAATGAAAATATTTCATTGGAAGATGCAGTTTCATCTTTAGAATTAAAAGAAACAAAAGGAATTGCTTTGGCGTTGAACGAACAAATCATTCCGCGCAGCAAATGGAACGAAACCATTTTAAATAACGAAGATAAAATCCTTATTATCGGTGCCGTTGCCGGCGGATAATTTGCAAATGAAATAATTCAATAATGAAATAATAAATTATATACTAATCGCTATTTACTCATCACTTATCACTCAATAAATATGAAACAAGATAAAATACCAACGCAGCAAGTAATTTCCACTACTCCTTTCCCGAATTCTAAAAAGATTTATATAAAAGGAAAACTAAATAACATTGAAGTTGCCATGCGTGAAATTACTTTAAGTGATACCAAATTAATTGGTGGAAAAACAGAAAAAAATCATCCGGTTACCGTGTATGATACTTCCGGTGTGTATACCGATGAAAATTATACCGTTGATGTGAAAAAAGGCATTCCGCGTTTGCGCGAAAAATGGATTCTGGAACGCGGCGATATCGAACGTCTGTTTGAATTCTCTTCCGAATACGGCACACAACGTATGGCAGATGTAAGCTTAGATGCGTTGCGTTTTGAACATATCAAGATGCCCTTGCGCGCCAAGGAAGGCAGAAACGTCACACAACTTCATTATGCGAGAATGGGCATCATCACGCCGGAAATGGAATACATCGCCATCCGTGAAAACCAGCGCATCGAAGAATACAATGCATCGCTGAACGGACAAGCCGGAATGTTGTGTCAGCAACATACCGGTGAAAGTTTTGGAGCGAACACGCCGAAGTCATTCATCACGCCGGAATTTGTGCGCAAAGAAGTGGCGGAAGGCCGCGCCATTATTCCGTGCAACATTAATCATCCCGAAACGGAACCGATGATTATTGGCAGAAATTTCTTAGTAAAAATAAATGCGAACATCGGTAACAGCGCAGTAACATCTTCAATCGAAGAAGAAGTGGAAAAAGCCGTGTGGGCCTGCCGCTGGGGCGCAGATACGATTATGGATTTATCGACCGGAAAAAATATACACGAAACCCGAGAATGGATTATCCGCAATTCGCCGGTGCCGATTGGAACCGTGCCGATTTACCAGGCATTGGAAAAAGTGAACGGCAAAGCGGAAGATTTAACGTGGGAAATTTTCAGGGATACGCTGATAGAACAGGCAGAACAAGGCGTAGATTATTTCACGATACATGCCGGCGTGTTGCTACGCTATGTGCCACTCACAGCAAAACGTGTGACGGGCATCGTGTCGCGCGGCGGCAGCATCATGGCGAAATGGTGTCTCGCGCATCACCAAGAAAGTTTTTTATATACGCACTTCGAGGAGATTTGCGAAATCATGAAACGTTACGACGTGGCGTTTTCATTGGGCGATGGTCTGCGTCCTGGTTCCATTGCGGATGCCAATGATGCCGCGCAATTTGCCGAACTGGAAACGCTGGGCGAGCTGACAAAAATTGCGTGGAAACACGATGTGCAGGTGATGATAGAAGGACCGGGACACGTGCCGATGCACCTGATAAAGGAAAACATGGACAAGCAACTGAAGGAATGCCACGAAGCGCCGTTCTATACGCTGGGGCCGCTGACAACCGATATTGCACCGGGTTACGACCATATCACCTCTGCAATTGGTGCGGCGATGATAGGCTGGTTTGGCTGCGCGATGCTGTGCTATGTGACACCGAAAGAACATTTAGGTTTGCCGAATAAAGAAGACGTGCGTGTGGGTGTCATAACCTATAAATTAGCAGCGCATGCAGCTGATTTGGCGAAAGGGCATCCGGGTGCGCAGTACAGAGATAACGCATTGAGCAAAGCGCGCTTTGAATTCAGATGGCAAGATCAGTTCAATTTGAGTTTAGATCCGGAGAAGGCACTGGAATTTCACGATGAAACTTTGCCGGCCGATGGGGCGAAGATTGCGCATTTCTGTTCCATGTGCGGACCGCATTTCTGCAGTATGAAAATTTCGCAGGAAGTGAGAGACTACGCTGCTAATGAAGCAGCAGAAAAAGGTATGCAGGAAAAATCAAAAGAGTTTTTAGAAAAAGGCAGTGAGATTTATTTGTAATTTTTGTATCACAGAGTTGCACGAAGAAACACAAAGTTCTCTGAGAAATTCTCCGTGTAACTCTGTGATATTGTAACCATATTTTCAACTCAAAAATATAATACCATGTATCATACACTCAAAGAATTTACCGACGAGTACAAAATGGAAAGTCAGTCGACCTTAAAATTATTAAAAGTTTTAACGACAGAAAGTTTGTATAAAACAGTAGACGGCAAAGTCCGTTCCATCGGAAGATTGTCTTATCATATTGCACACACCATTGCAGAAATGATGAGCAAAACCGGACTGGACATCACCTGTGACATCAAGAATCCGGCGGAAGATACTTCCGTTACGTCGGAACAAATTGTTACAGTCTATCAAAATGCAGTTAATCAGTTTTTGGCTGAAATAGAAACGAAATGGACGGATGCTTCTTTACAGCAAACCAATAACATGTACGGACAAGACTGGTCGGTTGCATTGACTTTATCCATCTTATTAAAACATGAAATCCATCACCGCGGACAATTGACCGTTTTGATGCGACTGGCAGGATTAGTGGTGCCGGGCGTTTACGGACCTTCTGCAGAAGAGTGGGAACAGTACGGAATGAAACAGGAAGAATAAATGAAAACTATTGTTTATACGCCTGAACAGGAAGTCGAAAATGAAATCGGTATTATCACCCAGTTGCTGGATGCCGGTGCGGATTTTCTCTACATACGAAAACCCGAACTGGATGATTTTTCTCTGGTGGATTATGTAGAAAAAATTCCGGAGCAATATTGGAAAAAATGTATTGCTACCTCCATGATTATTACCAAAGAATTTAATCTGCGTGGCTATCATTTCACCAGAGATATTGTAGAAAAAAACCAATTGTATAATGACAAAGTATTGGATTGGCTGCATACGAATGACAAAATAAGTTCCGTTTCCGCACACAGTACGGAAGAGATTAAAAAGTATGCGGGTAAATTCAAGCATGTAATTGTGTCGCCAATATTTCCCAGTATTTCCAAAGAAAATCATAGTTATAATTGGAATCTTGAAGAATTAAAGCTCACGACTCGCGACTCACGACTCACGACTAAATTATTTGCGGTAGGCGGAATTGATTTGTCTAAGATAGAAATGGTAAAAAATCTTAATTTTGATGGTGTCGGATTGCTCGGTGCGCTTTGGAAAGAATCGGACAAAGCCATAACTAATTTTTTAAAAATAACGTCATGGCGAGGAACGAAGCCATCTGTATAATTCAACAGATTGCTTCAATAAATACTCATTCTTCGTATTTACTTCGCAATGACGATAAAATATTAAACAATGACTAAACAAAGACCATATGTATTAAGTATTGCCGGCTATGATGCCAGTGCAGGTGCCGGTGTGCTAGCCGATGTGAAAACATTTGAAAATATTGGTGTTTATGGCCTGGCTGTCACAACTTGCATCACCTATCAGAATGATAGTAAATTTAAAGGCGTACACTGGTTGTCTAAGAAGAAAATCAAAAAGCAACTCTATCCGATTTTAGATGCGTATAAAATAGAGCATGTAAAAATCGGATTGATAGAAAATCTGGAAGTGTTGAGTGAAATTATCGAATTATTGCTTGGTTATAATAACGAGATTAAAATTGTTTGGGACCCGATTCTGAAAGCAAGTGTCGGATTTTCTTTTCATAAAAAATTATCTAAAAAATACCTGCAGCATATTTTTGAAACGATAGAATGGATTACGCCCAACTGGGAAGAAGTACTTGCATTGACCGGTGAAAAAGATGCTGTAAATGGTGCTGAGATAATTGGCGCATTCTGCAATGTGTATTTAAAAGGCGGACACAGCATAGAGACACCGGCGACAGATATGATTTGGATAAACAGGAAGCTCGATATTCTGCATCCGAAAGAAATCAGCGAGCTGGAAAAACACGGAACAGGTTGTGTATTGTCGTCAGCGATTACTGCCTATCTCGCTTTGGGAAATTCTATGCATAAATCCTGTGAACTGGCAAAAGAATATACCTATCGTTTTTTAATCAGCAATAAAACGAATTTAGGTTTTCATGCAATGAACGATTAACGATGTACAATTGGCAATGAAAAAAATCACAGACATAAACCAATCATACGTTCATCGTTTTCAATATCTCACCCAGGATTTACCCGGTATATCTCATCAGGAATTAGCACAGATAGCCTGCGAAAATGGTATTCGCTGGATTCAGTTACGTGTAAAAAATAAACCGTTTGATGAATGGTCGCAAATTGCTAAGGAAGTAAAAGGAATTTGTGATGGTTTTCAAACAGTATTGATTATAAATGATAATGTTGAAATTTGTATGGAAGTAAATGCAGATGGAGTACATCTTGGAAAAAACGATATGCCGGTTACAGAGGCAAGAAAAATCTTAGGAAATAAAAAAATCATTGGTGGCACAGCCAATACTATCCAAGATATTAAACAGTTGGAAAAAGAAGGTGTTGATTATATTGGATTAGGTCCATATAAATTTACCAATACCAAGGAAAAATTAGCACCTGTTTTAGGAATAAAGAATTATGCGACAATTCAACAATTCAACAATTCAACAATTCCGCTTATAGCTATAGGTGGAATTCAATTAGAAGACGTAAAACTGATAATAAATACCGGCATTTACGGCATTGCTGTTTCTTCTGCTATCAACCTGTCAGAGAATAAGCAGGAGACAATTAAAGAATTTCTTAGTCTTGTTTAACTAATAAATATGTTTCACAATCGCTGAATACATCTTTTTTAAATCCCAATTTCTGATAATTACTCATGAAATCAATCCAGGTGGAGTCGTCTTTAATATGCGGATCTCTGAAAGTCGATGGTGTCAAAATAATAATATCCACTTTTGCAGAATCTAAATAGTGTGAAAATGGAATCTGTTTCTTTTTGTCAAAAATGGTATTTACTTCTTTGAAATTAGTGGTAAGTAACCCACTCGCAAAAGGCATGTTAGTAAATAGCGTATGGAGTTTGTTTCCGTAAGTTTTTTGCAAATGTTGTATCAATATTTTATTACAAGGCAAGTTGCTGGTGGTATTTACTTTTAGGAATGAATAATTTTTTATGCGTGGCGTTGCAAAAAATAATAGTATTCCAAATAGTATAATAAATAAAGGTTTGAAGTTGTACAACTCGAAGAGATAGCCAAACGCACTTATTAAAATCAATATAATAAATAGGATTTGCAGAAAAACATAATGCTCTCTCGGCATGATAACTGCACAAGATAGAAGCGTTGGCGTGATAAAACAAAATAAAATGAGTAAATAGAATTTGTAGGAATATAATTTCTCAAGAAAATAAATCCTTGAATTTTTTCTTATGATAAGAAAAGTAAAAGAAGAAATAGCTAAAACAGTCAGTAACAATTGTACTTTTTTCCAGTGAAATATTCCAATGGGAAATACATACGTGAAGATATGAAGCACTATACTGATACAATAATTCTTTAGATTAAACAATGTATTGCTGATTACAATCATTGGTTGTGTTTTCAGCACGCACCACATCGAATTGCAATCGCCAAACTGTTTCCGGGCTATATCTTCCCAGTATAACCACGCATCAAATGAGCTATGTGTTCTGATTTTGTAATTCCAGGCGTAATGCTGGTAAAAAGCTGCCACTCCGCGATTAAATCCAAAAAAATCATTGGAAGGAAACCGAAAAATAGAATGTAAGATGCCAATTAAAATAATTGTAACTGAAAAAATATAAATATCCTTTCTTGAAATAGTTGCTTTGTTATAATAAATACATACCAGAGTGACAAAAACCATTAATAAGAATGAAAGATAAAACTCCGGGCGCGCATATGCATTTATTAGACATAGAAGCATAAATACAATGCATTTGTAAATATTATTTTTTAAGTAAGAGATAATAATAAGTGCAATCAGACAGAGTGCAATACAAAAATGAGAGATGCGTGGCCAGACGGAAATATTTAAATCGCATACAAGTACACTGAATGCAATCAGCAGGGCAAAAACAACATTTACAGAAATTCGTAATAAAAAGATATAGAGCAATATCCCAATTAATACGGAGGTGACAGCAAAATTTAGATAATATAGCTGGAGGGTATCAGTAGTGATATAAGACAGACATTTGTACCAGATAGCATACAATGGTCCCCAGTTGCGATTCATCTTTTCAAATAAATCCAATCCGAAACGTAAATAGGCAGCTTCGTCTGCATATTGTACATCCATTGTGTTTTGTATGCCATAATATAATTTTATACCACAACAAAGTAAAAGCACAATACCGAAAATATAATACCATTTCTTATTAGTTGCTTGTATTCCATCCGCGTGATGAAAGAGCGCATTTAAATAAGTAGTAATTTTTTTAAACATACGATAGATTATTGTACTTTCTGTAAAAGAAAAATATTGCATTCATTGTATATTACTTTCTTTTCAAAGCCAAATGCACTGTAATTATTCAGAAAGTTATTCCAGGTGCTATCTTTTATTAAATAAGGATTTTTCAGAATATTTTCATTCACAAAAATAATATCAATATTTTCTTTAGTGCGAACACTGTCGAATCGCATTCCGTTCTTGAAATCATACTCCACACTAAAGTCGATGTAATTATCCGGTAGCATATAAGAGAAATTTAAAATATCGGAAAAGATTACATGTTTTGTTTTGTCGTCTTTATTAAAATGTGCAATATATTTTTGTGCACATAAATTAGCCAGATCTTTATTGCTTCTGAAAAAATTATAACTTTTTGCTGTAGGTGCAATCGCAATAAAAAATACAGCAACGATGAAGATGGTATAAGCAGGAAATTTGAGTGACTTATATACAATTGAAATAATAAAGGATAATAAAAAGATAAGTAAAAAAATATGACACAGTATATAATGCATTCGGGGAAAAATAAGGATGCTGGTAATCATACTGGGCAATCCAATAATAAACATGGCAAGAAACTGTGATTTGTATTTCTTAAATACTTCAGTTAATTGCTGTCTGTAAGGTTTATAAATAATGCAAAACAGTAGCAATAGTAACATCACTGTACAGATAAGCATAAATATTTTTTGCTTTGGAAAGAGTAAAACCGGGAACAGGAAACTCCCGAGTGTTGTAATAAGGGTGATAAAATAATTTGAAATATTTAGAAATATATTTTGAAAAATTGCTTCAGGATATGTTTTTAGTATACACATAAATGTATCGCATTGAGGAAAAATTTTATCTGCATAAACTCTCCACCCTGCCATTGCATCCACAGATTTATCATGAAAGTGTACCATTCGGTTGATGGCAACATGCTGACAAAACGCAATATACATTCTGTCTACTGTGCCTCTGTAGAAAGAAGCAGGAGAGCCATATATAATTTGAAAGGCTAAAAAAGTTAACACTGCTCCGGCAATATAAAGATAGATAGTCTTGAAGTGCACTTTTTCTTTATACCACACCAAACAGGAAACAGCAAATAATAAAAATGCAAATGGCCTGATTTCCGGACGGGCATAAGCACCAATTACAGCAATTGCTGAAAACAGAAAAAGTTTTTGTGTATGATAGCTGAGATGCTTTGCAACCAATAAACCACATAATAAAATGATAAATACAAAATGAGAAACGCGTGGCCATGTCTGAATATTAATTTCGGAGAGCAAAAATAAACCTGAAATAAAGAATCCTACCGTTATTTGAATTTCATACTTCTCTAATACAATAAACAACAACATGGCAGAAACAATTGCAGTAACTGAGTAATTCAAGTAATACAATTCAACTTTTGTATGCGCAAACAGGGAAAGAAATTTATACCAGATGTTATAACTTGGTCCCCAATCTTTATAGACTTTATCGAACAAAGAAATACCGTTACGCAAATACTCCGCTTCATCCGCGGCCAAAATATCCATTACGGATGATAGATTGCTTTGCCATTTATACCCTAAAAAAAACAGGATAATTATACAGCCTGCATACACTATTCTATAGCTTACAGATTTTTTATAATCAGGTTGTGAATCATTCCAAAGCAACATGCAGAAAGTTTATACAGACATTTTGTCTTTCTTGTTTGATAGTTTCTCGTCTATCTTTTTATGAATCGGTTTTTCATATATTTTGTAAATAAATCCGGCGCACCAGTAATCCAGCGTGATGAATAAAATCAAACCCAACGTATCTGCCAGAACACCCGGAAGGAATCTTCTGAAGATAGCAGACGAAACAAACATACCGATTATTATAAACAGGAATTGAAAAATATACATCGTTAAGGACAAGCCACCAATCTTCACCATTAATGAGTTAGAAATAAACTTAAACTTTTCCGGAAAGTTAATGATGCATGCAAATAAAATAAAAATACAAAAGGCGATAGAACTGTCTAACGTTGCCATGCCATACATAGGTGCAATATGTATATCTTCTCGTAGGGTGGTACGCAAAGGTAAATCTAATTCATTGCTTAATGTATACGCTCTGAAAAAAGCATATCCGTAACCGATAATAACTGCAAGAATTAATACAGCAAATAGTTTCTTCGATTTTTTAAAATCATACAAACATAAGATGAAACCATAAAAAATTGTATCCATCTGAAAAAAGGGCAGCTTTTCCAAAATATAAATTCTGCTAATAGTATCGCCTGGTATTGTTTCAAGATAATTCCAGCCAATAAACCGAAGGGCAATGGTAACAAGTACCATTATCACTGATACTTTTAAGAGGGTATCACGGTTGCGTATAAATGCGATAAAAAAGAAAATCATAATGCACAACTGCAGGTCAAAGGACACATACCATAAATGAGGATAAGTCATCGGTGTTTCCGGAAGGTATCTGTGTAACACAAAGATATTGTAGACTTCGCGGAAATTGTAGGTATATGTAAACAAACCAATCCCAAATCGTTTAAATTCTTCAATCACACCAATTTTTTCAGAATCGGCATTAAAAACATACACCGCAATAATGCCAACCAGCAGCATTAAAAAAATGTATAGAAAATATACAGGCATTATTTTCAGGATACGTTTTAAAATAAAATCCTTAAATGTTTTCCATGCGTTGATATTCTTATTTTCAAATTTTTTAAATAAGCCAAGACTTACAAAGTAGGCAGAAAGTAAGAAGAAGGAGTGCGTGCCGGTATATCCGAGCGCACTTGGAAGGTTATATTTCTGGAGTCTGTAGTGAATGGTGAAAATTAGTATTGCAGCCACGCCACGCCAGCTGGCAAGGATGATATTAGGGTCGCTTGTATTTAGTGATGGTTTCTCAGCAGGCATAACAAAAACTTTTTAATGTTTAAATTTACTAAGTTAATTACTTTGAAGAGCTTTTAAATTTAGCTAAATATTTGTCTTTTTTCTTTAAAAAATAAGTTTCCATCGTGTTGTAGCTAAAACTTGACAACATCAGTAATCCTGAAATAGACAAGAATATGGTTATTACTTCTGACGGGAAACGACCAAGACCCAGTTTCTTATAAAATATTGGAAAAACAAAGAATACTGCCGGTAGCGTAAAAATATACTGATATACATATGAACTGTAAGTAATGCGACTTCCTACATCAACAATAAATTTATTTTTGAAAAAACTAAACCGGTTTTCATCTTTAAAACATACATAAAAAAACGATGTACACAATAAATTTACCAGACAATCCAGGTAAATATATTGTCCATTGCGTGTCATAAAATCATAACTGGTGATGATATGCATAAAGTTTTCTCCTGTTTGTAAATGCAATATCCAGCCGTTTACAGGAATAGTAAGTATGAAAACTGTCAGTAAAAGATAAAACAATCGGTTCATGGCTTTATCACTCCAGGTAATGTCAAATATGGCTAAGAAAGTTCCGTAGAAAAAAGCATCATATTGAAAGATAGTGCATCGGTATAAAATAAAAGAGCGATGCATATTGTCATCTGTTAAAGTACCCAGCCAGTTAAAACCTAAGATGCGTATTATCGGGAAAATAATTATCATAATAATACTTAGCCGCTTTATTGTTTTGATATTCAGGAAGTATATCATAAAGGGCACGATAATATAAAACTGCTCTTCCAGCGACAAAGACCAAAGGTGCGGAAATGCAAATGACTTGGCATAAATTTCTCCGGAAAACAAACAAAGCAAATCCTTGAAATTATAAGTGAAAGTCAGGAGCATCCATCCGAAATGTTTTAACTCATATACAATACCCAAAAATTCTTTGTAAGAAGTATTATAGGTAAGCAACCCAACCAACACTGTAAATAAAATATAGACAAAATATACCGGAAAAATCCGCAATGTTCGTTTGATATAAAACTTTATAAAAAATGTTTTGAAACTATCTGACCTTTGTTTGTCAATCATTAGCGTCCTTGTTATTAAGAATGAAGACATGATGAAAAAACTATGCATCGTGAAGTAACCAATGTTAGATGGAATGTTTATGTAGATAAAATGATGGTGAATGATCAAAATCGTGAAACAAAAAAAGCCCCTGAAGCCGTCAAATTGCGGCAAGTAAATGTTCTTTAACCTGTAATCATTGGAAGCCATCAGTAAAAGTTTACTACAGTTGCGAATATAGATAAATTTTCCTTTTTAAAGTTAACTATGCGGTTGCTCATTACAATACCATTAAACTACTAACTTTTAACATGTACATAGTATTAAAAATTCTTCTAAGAATGTGAATTCTTCTATCTTTGCACCTGCTTATGAAAAAAGCTATCGTTACCGGAGCCGCAGGACACATTGGATATAATGTGACAAAAGTCTTGTTGGCTAAAGACTACGATGTGCATTTGCTCGTACGCAGTATTAATACGAATATTGTTGAATTGCAGGATGCAGGTGCAAAAGTATATCCATGTA
>DAORIK010000001.1:70430-78091 GCA_035438465.1 Chitinophagales bacterium
ATTAATACGAATATTGTTGAATTGCAGGATGCAGGTGCAAAAGTATATCCATGTAATTTGTTTGAGGTGGATTCTTATGCACCAATAATAAAGGATGCAGATGTTTTATTTCATCTGGCTGCAGAAAATACAACATCTATGTCCAATGCATCGCGAGTGTTGGAAAATACAGATAAACTCACACAAGTCGTATTAAATGCCTGCCACGAAAATCAGGTAAATACAGTAATCTATACCAGCTCAGTTGTAGTAATCGGCAGAAGTCCGAATCCTGATAAACCTTTGACAGAAAAAGATGTAAATCCATTTGCAGAAAGCCCGTATGTATTGGGAAAAATGCAGGCAGAAAAATTTGTTGAAGAATTTATCAAAGAAAAAAATGCGGATATCCGTCGTGTGTATCCATCCTGGGCAGTTGGCAGTGGTGATACCAAACTAACGCCGCCGCATAAAGTTATTAAAGAGTTTCTGGAAGATGGAGCACCTGTTTATTTTGACGGCGGTGTTTCAATTGCTGCAGTAGAAGAGATTGCAAATGGACACGTGGCTGCATATGAAAAAGGAAAATTTGCCGAAACCTATATATTGTCAGGTGAAAATGTAACGTTCAAAGAGTTTTATAAAATCTTATGTGCAAACAGCAAACAAAAAATGCCAATGTTGAAAATGCCAAAGTTTGCCATTTTAATAGCATCGTGGATTTTTACAAAGTTATTTAAGTTAATTGGAAAGGAATTTACAATAAGCCCGGAATATGCGCAATCTGTCGTAGGTAATTATTCCTGGTACGATTGCAGTAAAGCAAAAAATGAATTAGGATATCAGACGCAACCTGTTGAGCAAATTTTAAAAAATGCCGTTCTTGATGCCAATAGAAAAATTTTAGGGGTTCATTTATTAGGAAAAAAAACGAATTTAAACCGTCATTCCGACGATAGGAGGAATCTGTTGAACAACAGTACAGAAGTTGAACAGATTACTCGCTTCAATCGGAATGACGAATTACTTTTAATCACAGGCGTTCCGGGCTGGCTGGGCAATCGCATGATTGATATTTTAATTAATGGCGACAGATTTGGCAATCATCAAAGCAACAGAAAAGTACGCGTGTTGTTAGAGCCAAGATTTAAGGGTTTGCTGAACTTGCCTGCTAATTACGAAATTGTGTATGCTGATATTACCAATAAGCAGCAGGTAAATGAAGCAGTAAAAAATGTGACTTCAGTATTTCATCTGGCAGGTGCTATTTATCCCAAAAATATCGACGTCCTTTATAAAGTAAATGAAGAGGGCACTAAAAATCTGGTAGATGCATGTATTGAAAATAATATCCGACGTTTTGTCTTTATGTCTACAGATTCAATTTGCGGGAATGGTACAAAAGAAAAGCCTGTTTTTGATGAAAATACAGAAGCATCGCCGTATAAAAACTATGGTAAAAGTAAATATCTTGCTGAAAAGTATATTCTGGATAAAACAAAAGAAGGAAAAATAGATGGAACATCTTTACGCGGGTTTTGGTTCTTTGGTCCGTTTGCTCCGGCGCGTCAATTGACATTTGTAAATATGTTTTACTGGCCTCGTCAGATTATTTTTGGCAATGGAAGAAACCTGCGAAGTATTTCACATACCGATAATATTATTGAAGCTTTTTTCCTGATAGAAAATAATCCGGCAACGTATGGTAACTGGTATTGGATTGGGAATGATCAGCCACATCCAACAGTTGATGATATTTATATCAGCATCGCCAAGGCATTAAATGTAAAATATAAACCATTATATATTCCGAAATTTATTTGCAGAGGTTTTGAACTGCTGGATTCCATTTTAGGAAAATTCAATTACCTGCATCCAACCATTCATGCGGCGGGGAAATTTGATTACGATATTGCCGGAAATATTGATAAAGCAAAAAGAGATTTTGGATATACCCCAAAAGTAACGCTGGAAGATGCAGCGAGGGAATTAAAAGAAATAGTGTAATTAATCTACTCGTTTAAACCCAATATTAAATGTAATTCCCTGGTATTTACCATTCATTACGAAATGGTCATTGCTGAGTTCAATTATTTTATGGTTTTCTGTACCATCTTTATCAACGGTAATTATTGTTTTTGAAGTATGACTGTATGTCCAGCTACCATCATATTTTTTAGTGCCTTCAAATTCCTGTAATTTTCCATCTTGCAGAAAAATTAATAAGGATGCAGGAAGCTTTCCGGGAATTTCTTTTCGTTTTCCCTTGTATTCTAAATAGGTCAATTTCCATTTATGACAAAACAAGGATTTTATTTCTGCTTCTGTTAACGTGGAAAACGAATCTTTCGCTACCGATACAGTCGATAATAAAATCAGCAGAGTGAATGAAAATAATAATTGTTTCATTTTTACAATATGTTATGTTGCAAAGGTATATAATTTATAAACTACCTGAATTTTGAATAATATTAATATTGGTTATTTTTTACATTTTGCAATCTCCTATATTGGTTATACTTTTACATCGTGCAACATAATCTAACTATTGCGGGTAAGAGTTTTTCTTCGAGGTTATTTCTCGGTACCGGTAAATTTGGCTCCCCTGAAACAATGCGGGATGCAGTTATTGCTTCAGACACCCAATTAGTAACGATGGCGCTGAAGCGTATTGATTTGAAAACTCAATCAGATAATATTCTCAGGTATTTAAGGGAAACGCCGGTAAATTTATTGCCAAACACCAGCGGTGTCCGTACAGCAAAAGAGGCTGTATTTGCAGCACATGCCGCACGCGAAGCATTAGAGACGAATTGGATAAAACTGGAAATTCACCCCGACCCCAGATACTTATTACCGGATGCTGTTGAAACATTAAAAGCAACGGAAGAATTGGTCAAATCAGGATTCATCGTTTTGCCATACATTCATGCAGATCCTGTTTTGTGCAAACGCCTGGAAGAAGTAGGTACACAAGCAGTGATGCCACTGGGCGCGCCGATTGGCAGCAATAAAGGACTGGAAACAAAAGAGTTTTTACGCATCATTATAGAGCAAAGTAATGTTCCCGTAATTGTGGATGCCGGAATCGGCGCACCTTCACATGCAGCAGCTGCTATGGAACTCGGAGCAGATGCGGTTTTGGTAAATACAGCAATTGCTGTTGCGCAACATCCTGTACAAATGGCAGAAGCCTTTAAACTGGCAGTAATTGCAGGCAGAATGGCTTATGAATCCAAACTGGCAAAAATTTCAGATACTGCAGAGGCAAGCAGCCCAATTTCTTTTCTATTAGATTAATGCTTTCTATCATTAACGCAATAGTTCGCTTAATATATGCGGAGATTTTAATTCCGGAAAATCGGCTATATGCCATCGGAAATACAAAAGCATTTTTTCTAGTAGAAATTTACGTTCAAGGGAGCTCAGTTTTAATTCATTTTTTTCAAAATACACAGCCATCAATTTCTTCAACATATTGGTTTCTTCTTTGTCCAGCACATTCACAGAAGCAATAGTATCCTCAAACCTGCCGGTCTCTAAATTAAAATAGGTGCCATGTAAAATATTTTGTAGAGACGGTTCAAACCCCAAAATACTGGCAGTTTCAAGTAAGAAAAATAAAGGTTTGTTTTCTATGCTGTCAGTTTCCTGATCGAGCTCCGTTAAAAATAAAGAGAGGTAATTATACAAACGTTCGTTTACTTCATGCTCTTTCAAACATTTGGAAATTAATTCAATACAAAAGAGTGCAACGCTCTGTTTGGCAAAATCCACATGCAGATACTTGTAAATATAACTGGTGCTGTACTCTTTTATCCTGTTCAGATTTCGTTGCTCTTTTAAATAAATTTCTAACATCAGCATATTTAACGGCTGAATTAAATTACCTTTCTGTTTGTTTCTGGAACTTCGAACACCTTGTACAATGAAACTAAGCAACCCGTATTTTTTAGTGAAAATATTGGTAATAATACTCGATTCAGCGTATTTAGTTGTTTTAAGAACGATGCCTTCAGTTTTGTCGAGCATACTGTAAATATAATTTTTTTGAAATTAGAAAAGTTGACTGTTTCTGTGAAAAGTTATATGGATTTTAATAAACATTTGTATCTTTATACTACTAATTACCAGCCATGAAAAAATACCCATTTATATTATTTGTACTATTATCTTCTTTTTTTACTGGTTCCTGTAACAAAACTTGGAATTGTGAATGTAGTGAAGCAGGCAAAGTATTGCAGGTAACGCCTATTAAGTCATTAGGCAAATGGGGTGCTAAAAGTGTATGTGATACTTATCAGGAACAGAATAACAGAAATGGAGCCAGACAGGTTTGTGTAATCAGATAATTATTGTTGATTTCTCTTCTGAGTCTTTTTGAATAGAAAATAACCAATTACAATTCCTAACGGAACAATAATAAACAAACTTATTGTAAGTAATCCCATTTAAATATCTACTTTTATCGAGTAAGTGTGACTGTTACGTATAATTGATTTTTTTTCGTGTATTACATTTGTAAAGCCTGTGGCGCAACCGCATTTACCGCATGAAGTTTCAGTAGTTATGCTTAATGTATCTGAAATAGTAGGTTTAGGAAAAATGATAATTTTTGAATTAGTGTAAAATTGCCCAAATTCTAAAGGTGAGAATCTGAAAAATGTATCAATACCGGAATTACTTAATACGTAAGAAAATTGCATTTCTCGGTTTTGTAATGTAGAAAAAATTATAATGCTGTCTTTGTTAAAATCAGCATGATTTAGAAATAAATCTTTATTGTTATTGTCTACTAATCTAAACTCAATAAAATCATCAGATGGTGCATCACAAATAACACAACTGTTTATCAATATTATAGAGATACCAAATACAAGCAATAATAATATTTTATTCATTTTTATAAAATCAGCGATTCATCAAGTCTTCAATTTCATCCGCTTCAATTGGAATATCAGCCATCAAATCCACTACACCGTTTTCTGTAATCAAAATATCGTTTTCAATTCGAATGCCGAGTTTTTCTTCCGGAATATAGATGCCCGGTTCACAGGTAAACACATTTCCAACTTGCATCGGGGCATAACGATTGCCAATATCGTGTACATCAATTCCGAGAAAGTGCGATGCACCGTGCATGTAATACTTTTTATACAACGGATTTTCTTTGTCTTGTTTTGCTACAGCATCTTTGTCTAATAAACCTAATCCGATTAGTTCTGCCTCCATAATAGTACCTACCTCTTTATTGTAGTCAGCGAGAATTACACCCGGTTTTAACATGGTCTTCGCTTGTTTCATTACACGTAAGACCGCATTGTACACCTCTTTTTGGCGTGGTGTAAATTTCCCGTTTGCAGGAATCGTTCTCGTTAAATCTGCCGCATAATTAGCATATTCAGCACCAAAATCCATCAGCACTAAATCACCATCATTGCAGGTCTTGTTGTTTTCGATATAATGCAGCACACACGCGTTGTAACCACTTGCAATTATGGGTGTGTATGCATGTCCGCTGGATCGCTGACGAATAAACTCGTGAATAATTTCCGCTTCTACTTCATATTCCATTACACCCGGCTTCATAAACTTTAAAACACGGTTGAAAGCATCACGCGTAATGTTGCAGGCTTGTTTAATCAGGTCAACTTCTACCGGATGTTTTATACTGCGTAACTTAGCCATTATCGGTCCAAGTCGTTTAATCTCGTGTGCAGGATAATTGTATTTTAATTCATTTGTAAAACGAATGTCTTTATAAGGAACTACATTTTCACTTCGGTCATTTTCATTAAGGTTTACAAATACTTTATCGCAATAGGTCATCAGGCTCTTCAGTGCGGGCTCGAAACTTTCTTCCCAGAATATTTGATTAATTCCTGAAGCTTCACGTGCTTCTGCCATGGTGTATTTATGACCTTCCCAAACGGCAATAACCTCATTCGTTTTTCGTAAAAATAAAGCCTCGCGATACAAAGGATTCGGACAATCAGGATAAATTATGAGAGCTGTTTTTTCCTGATCGATACCACTTAACCAAAATAAATCCGGATTCTGACGAAACACAAAAGCCTGATCAGCACTGCGTGGCATTTCATCATTTGCTAATAAAATTGCCATAGAATTTGATGGCAATTCAGCAATGAATTTTTTGCGGTTATCAATAAAAAGCTGAGAATTGATGGATGAGTATTTCATAAATTAATTATAGAATTATTGAATAGTACAACTGTAGAATAAAGGTATAAAAATATTCTACAATTCTCTAATTCATCAACTCAGCAAGTAAACTAAGCTCTTGCCATTTGCTTATTGATGTCTTTTAAATGCTTTTTGATTTCGTCGCTTTTCACCTTTAATGCATTAGCACGACGTAAATATTCTTTTGCCACTTTCAGTTCTCTGCGTTGTGCATAGATGGTACACATTTGTAAATAGGCGGTAGCCAGATTATCATCGTCCGGTAAGCCTTTTTGTACGGCAAGTTTTAAATTTTTAAGTGCTTCTTTATTATCCCCTTTTTGCAAAGCAATGCCACCTAATTGTAAATAAGAGACACCTTCCTGAGAAGTGCCGAGCATATCACTTTTATTGGCTAAACTTTTTCTGATATTGGCTTCTGCAGATGCTAAATCCTGATTCGCCATATCAAAATTGGATTGCAGCATATAATATCCCTGACGAACAGGTTTGATTAGCAGATTCGGGAATTTTATCCAGCTCATCACTTCTTTGGCACCTTCAATATCCCCGGATTCTACTTTCTTTTGCAGATAACGCATGGGTCCGATAAAAATATCAAACAGGATAATGGAAATGGATACTATGTATAACAAAATTGACCATTGCCAGCCTTTATGAACAAAAATGTGTAACAAGATGCCGATTCCTAAAACAACAAAAGAAGCATAAAAACGATATTTGACAAATAATCTTCCGAAATCCATAATTTATAATTGAAGTGCAAAAATAGATTTTTTTAAAGGAAGTAACAAGTAATAAATAAACAGAAAAAATGCTGTTTTTTACTGCTAAAAACCCGGAGAGAAACTAACTGTCCAGCGGAATTTTTTAATATTAGGTTCGTTTAGTTGGGTTAAACGCCAGCTGAAGTCAACACGCACTAATTTCAAAATATTTTCTATACCAAAACCAATCTCCGCATAAAATCCGTTCAGACCTTTAAGTTGTACCGGCAAATCACTGAAAGAAACTTTATTCGGGTCTAAACTCGAAACTGCCATTTTAGTGGTAAATACTTCGCGTAATCCAAGTTTTCGCCAGCCGGGAATTTTATTAAAGAAGAAACCGTCAAAGTGATGTTCTATCATTAAACTAAGCTGTTGGTCAGCAATAAATTCTGTTTCCAGCATATTGGTAAAACGATCTTTGTCGTACATAAATGACTGGTTTCCTGGATGTATAGTAAGCAGCGGATAAGGCGCTGAACCAAATAATTTAGTGCCTGTAAGCTTAATGTTCGTATGCCCAATCGGTGAAGGCAAACGTTCTTCAATAATCAAATCCATTTTGTGATAATTGAAGTCGCTGCCGAGCTTTTTTGCACTGAATGCATAAGTAAAATACATGCGTGGGAGTTTTCCTTTCAGGAACTGATTCTTGCGGCTAGTCTGCAGGAATTTTGCCCCCGGCGTGTAAACAATATTGATGCTTGGAGT
>DAORIK010000001.1:78191-83980 GCA_035438465.1 Chitinophagales bacterium
CTATGTTTTTTCTGTTTTTTATCCGGAAGATTCACACCCAGTTCGGCACCGTATTTTACACGCTTGTCTTTTAATCCGTATGCGGCATACACTTTCCAGTTCACCCACTTGCCGATGCGCCAGTTGTTTTTCAGATTTAAACGAAAACGCACACCTTCCAAATCGTTCCAGGTTACCATTTGATACAAGTTTCCTACATCAATAATTTTTGTTTTGTAATAACCTGTTGCAAAAAAACTACCGACACCGGAGATAGCTTTGTAAAATTTGGTACGTTTTAAAGAATCCAGTAAAAAATATACTTTTCCTTCCTGTGTGGAGAGCGTATCATGTCTGCGTACTGTCCAGAATGAATCTGTTTGACGTCGGTAGTTTTTTAGGAAAACCGTATTTTCCTGTTTTAGAATCGTATCTGCAATGGGAATATCCACTATAATATCATTGCGATGGAGATAACGGGCTATGCGTACACTTTTTGCTTTCTTACGTTTGGTAATGGCTACATTGGTGCTGCGTGATTCTTCATTCTTAAACCAGCCTTTTCCGGTATTGGCAAAGCCCTGTTTAAGCGAAAAATCATTGATAAAATTGATATTGGAGCGTCTGTCTATGCTCAATTCAATTTTAGTAATTGCAAATGAAGAATCGCGGATAGTGGCCTTTCCGTTAAATAGTAAATCTCCTTTTGCTTTTGGCACAAATGCCAGATTATAATTCCAGACGCTGTCGCGTACAATAATGGTGTCTACTGCAAGGAAGCTGTCAATGACAATCCTGCTATCTATTTTAACGCTGTATATAATTTTCGAGCTGTCTGCCTGACCTGTACTATCTGCTGAAACATTAGTTGTGATGCTGTCAGGCAGTATTTTTTTTACAATGCTGGTATCGTACACCACTTTATCAAAGAAAACCGTTCTTTTTTTGTAGATAAATTTATTGGGGTCAATCGCTTTAGAAGTATCTGCTATTTTGACGCTGTCTATCAGATAGTAATTATATAAGGCCAAGGCACCATCTGCAAACGGCAGCACAAATGCCTTCGATTGCACCATTGCCTGGTTGTCATAGACATCTACCTCGTCAAAAGCAACATCTAATAAATCGGAAAACCGCAATTGCTCAATACCCGATATTTTACTGGCCTTCACCACACTTTTATTTTTCTTCGGGTCATTATTGTAATAATAATCAGTCAGCGTTTCTTTTAAAATCAATGGAACAAAACGCCGGCCGTCTTCCGTCGAATCCTGATTTTCCAGAATGAAACGAAAGGGTTTAAAAATTTTCCGTTTGGTAATTTTAGCACTGATGTTAAACAAAGAAGCTACTGTCTTCTGATATTCTTCAAACTGATAAGAATCGTAAGCCTTGGGTTTGTTTTCATCTTTATGCTGAACCACGTTTCTGAAAATACGAATGGCGACGGTGTCTTTCGGAATTTTATTCCGCCTGGCTTTTACCGTAAATTCCTCGAGCATATAATTCTCCAGGTGCATTTTTACCGTAATGGAGTCTTTTTTGAAGAAACGTTTTTTGTGTGCTTCATCTTTGTAACCTAAATAAGAAAAAAGGACAGAGTCTGTCTTGGCATTCACGGTAAATTCAAATCTGCCGCTGTCATCTGTTGTGCCGCCAAAACTGAACCCGACAGAATAGTTCACAAAAGGCAGCGGTTCTTTAGTTTTAGCGTCAATAACTACCCCTTTGAGTTCGATTTGTCCGAAAGAAAACAAGGTAATGACGCTGAAAAATATATAGAAGCTGAGTTTTTTCACAGTGATATAACAAATGACAACGTGCAAAATTAGAAATTAGTTTGCAGCATAATGGTTAAATTAAGTTGTTTAAAGTATTCATAACAAATGACTTGCCAAAATGGTTGTATTGTAAATAAATCACTAACTATTTTATTAATTTCTTATTACTTTTTACTTAATACTTGCTACTTTTGAAATGTGCAACTCAATACTGAAAAAGCAGAATTTTTGAATAATGTGATTGATGAATGGCAATCGCAACAACTGATTACCGCGCAGCAATCGCAACAATTAAAGCAAACTATTGTAGTTCGAAAATTCGATTGGAAGCAAGTAACTATATACGCGTTTATCATTGCGGTGGCTTGTGCCGTGCTGTCTGTTATTGTACTACTGGCTGATAAACCACTGCGCGCTATCATTGAAAAATTTACGCAAATCACCGATTTTGGTATCAGCAGTATTCTGACGGTTTTTACTTTGTTTATTTTCTGGTTTACCAGAAGACGATTTAATAAGCATGCAAATACACCATTCAGTAACAGCAGTTTTTTATTGTTTAGTGCATTTTTGAGTCTGGCTACCATTTCCTATTGGGCAAAGACATTACAGGTTTTTCAACATAATTATGCAGTTATTTTTCTGATGTCTGCAATCGTATATGTTGTGCTGGCAATTTATTTTCGTTCTCAAACCATTTGGACGCTGAGTATTCTGATGCTGGCGTTGGCGTTTGGTACAATTACCGGCAACAGCGAAGAAAAATTTGCAGGCTTGAACTTACCGATGCGTTTCCTTCCGTTTAGCATAGTTGTTTTATCTTTTTTGATAATTATAAAGAAGAAAGAAAAATTTAAACCATTTTTCAAAATACATTATATTTCAGGCTTGCTGTTGTTTTATATAGCGTTGTGGCTGGTGACTATTTTCGGAAATTTCAGCAGCTACGAACGCTGGCAGCAAGTGAGCCAGCTGCACTTTCTGTTTTGGGACGGCGTGCTGTTTGCAGTGGCCGCTGCAGGCATGTATTTCGGTTTAAAACGCAATGATTTTGTATTAGGCAATATTTCTTTAGTATTTTTTATACTGAATCTGGTAACGCGCTACTTTGAATATTTCTGGCAGCCGCTGCACAAATCCATTTTCTTTATGATTTTGGCATTTGTCTTCTGGTTCATTGGCAGCCGGGCGGAAAAACTGTGGAATCTGAAGTTTTTGGAGGAGCAATAGGATTTTTATTTTTTTATTGATAACCAATCAATTAACCCTTTTTCCTTATCCTTTCTCCCTTTTGCCTTCCTTATCACTATCAAAACACATTCTTAACCCGAAATTAATATGCAATAATTTTCCACAATTGAGAATAAATTGCTATCTTTGCGCCCACTTCAGGAGGAAAATCCGATTTTATGGATGAATTCTTCTTGTAGTTACTGCCTTCGCAGGGAAGGTAAGACTACAAAAAAATATACTCTTTCTACAAGATTATATTTGGTACTCTTACTTCAAATCCCTACCTTTGCAGTCCGAAATTTTAAAAAAATAACGAAAGTAACGAATGCCTACAATTCAACAATTAGTAAGAAAAGGAAGACAAGAGCTTCATTATGCTTCAAAATCAAGAGCGTTAGATGCATGTCCGCAACGTAGAGGTGTATGTACACGTGTGTACACGACCACTCCTAAAAAGCCAAATTCGGCTTTGCGTAAAGTAGCGAAAGTACGTTTAACCAATAAATTTGAAGTAATCGCATACATTCCGGGTGAAGGACATAATTTACAGGAACACTCTATCGTAATGATACGTGGAGGTCGTGTGAAAGATTTACCTGGTGTACGTTATCATATTGTTCGTGGTGCTTTGGATACGGCAGGTGTAAACAACCGTCAGAAAAGCCGTTCTAAATACGGAACTAAAAAAGCAAAAGGCGGAGCAGCAGCATCAGCACCGGCAAAAGGAAAGAAAAAATAAAAATCTATATAACAATATAAATAGATGAGAAAGCAAAAAGCAAAGAAAAGATATTTAGCACCGGATCCGGTTTACGGCGATCCTTTGGTAACTCGTTTTGTAAACAACTTAATGATTGGGGGCAAAAAAAGTACAGCTTACACAGCATTTTACGAAGCTATGGAGCGTATCAAAACTTCTACTAAAGAAGAAGGTTACGATATCTGGAGAAAAGCAATGGACAACGCAATGCCTTCAGTAGAAGTGAAAAGCAGAAGAATCGGTGGCGCAACTTTCCAGATTCCAACGCCCATCCGTGAAGACAGAAAATTATTTATGACGATTCGCTGGTTGATTCAGTACACCCGTAAAAGAAACGGGAAATCAATGGGTGATAAATTAGCAGCAGAGTTAATCGCAGCATCAAAAGGAGAAGGAGCAGCAGTAAAAAGAAAAGAAGACACGCATAAAATGGCGGAAGCGAATAAAGCATTTTCACATTTTAAAGTATAAAACAGCAATAAAGAAGTAAGAACAAAAAATGGCACGCGATTTAAGATATACAAGAAACATTGGTATTGCAGCTCACATTGATGCGGGTAAAACTACAACAACAGAGCGTATTTTATACTATGCAGGTGTTAACCACAAAATTGGTGAAGTACATGATGGTGCTTCTACCATGGACTGGATGGTACAGGAAGCAGAGCGTGGTATCACTATTACATCTGCTGCAACAACAGTTGGCTGGAAATACAGAGGACAGGATTATCACGTAAATATTATTGATACACCGGGACACGTTGACTTCACCGTTGAAGTAAACCGTTCTTTACGTGTATTAGATGGTTTAGTATTTTTATTTTCTGCGGTGGATGGTGTGGAGCCTCAATCTGAAACGAACTGGCGTTTAGCAAATAACTATAATGTTGCTCGTTTAGGTTTCGTAAATAAAATGGACCGTTCAGGTGCAGATTTTTTAATGGTGGTGGAGCAGGTGAAAAAGATGTTAGGTTCTAACGCTGTTCCATTGCAATTGCCAATCGGTGCAGAAGATACATTTAAAGGTGTGGTGGATTTAATCAATTTCCGTGGTATCGTTTGGAATGAGCACGACAGAGGTATGACCTACAATGTGGTAGATATTCCTGCAGATATGGTGGAAGAAGCTACTATGTGGAGAGAGAAATTATTGGAAGCAGTTTCTGAATATGATGATAAATTGATGGAGAAATTCTTCGATGATCCAACATCCATTACAGAAAGAGAAATTTTAGATGCATTACGTGCAGCTTGTCTGGATATGAAAATCGTTCCTATGTTGTGCGGTTCATCTTTTAAAGATAAAGGTGTACAGACAATGTTAGACTTGGTTATGGAATTAATGCCATCTCCAATGGACAGACCAAATATTAAAGGTACTCATCCTGATACAGGTGCGGAGATTGTTCGTAAACCAAGTTATGACGAACCTTTTGCAGCGTTAGCGTTTAAAATTGCAACGGATCCTTATGTTGGACGTTTAGCGTTTACCAGAGTTTACTCCGGTATGTTAGATGCAGGTTCTTATATTTTAAATACAAGAAGCGGAAATAAAGAACGTATCTCTCGTATTTTCCAGATGCACGCTAACAAACAAAATCCAATTGAAAAATTAGGAGCAGGTGATATTGGTGCGGTAGTGGGTTTTAAAGATATCAGAACGGGTGATACCTTATGTGCTGAAGGCAGCCCAATCGTATTGGAATCAATGGTGTTTCCGGATCCTGTTATTGGTTTGGCTATCGAACCTAAAACACAGAAAGATGCTGATAAATTAGGTATGGCGTTGGGTAAACTGGCTGAAGAAGATCCTACTTTCAAAGTAAGATACGATGAAGATACTGCACAAACCGTTATCTCCGGTATGGGTGAGTTACACTTGGAAATTATCGTTGACCGTTTATTGCGTGAATTCAAAGTTGAGTGTAACCAAGGAGCACCACAAGTAAATTATAAAGAAACGATTACACAAACGATTGATCATAGAGAAAAATATGCTAAACAATCAGGTGGTCGTGGTAAGTTTGCAGATATTC
>DAORIK010000002.1:0-61994 GCA_035438465.1 Chitinophagales bacterium
CTTTTATATCTGTTAGATGGTCAAGACTTAGCATTCCAATTAACCAATAATAAATCCATTTTTCTTTCTTTTATTTCAGAGATTGAATTATTAGGTTTCAAAAAATTAACTGTAAAAGAAGAAAAGCAAATTAGAAACCTCTTGAATGATAATATTATTATCGACATCAATGCACCTATAAAGCAAATTGCAATTGACTTGCGTAAGAAGTATGCGCTAAAAATCCCTGATTTAATTATCGCTGCAACAAGTGTTTATTTAGATTTACCGTTAATATCTGCTGATGCTGCATTTAAAAACATTGAAGATATCAACTTTATTCAATACATCCATTAAATGCAACTCAAAATAGCCTCCATTACCAACTTAACGGATGCCCGTTTTTTCAGCGCCATTGGAGCACATTATTTAGGCTTTTGTTTTGATGCCTTAAATGAAAAGAATATCAGTATAACAAAGGCAAAAGAAATTGTTCAATGGCTTCACGAGCCTGTAATTGTTGGAGAATTTGGCAGCCATCAGAGCAAAGAAGAAATAGAGTTTATTGCGCAAGAAATGAAATTAGATGAAATACAGATTCCGTTATCGCATGGACAAAAAGATGAATTACCCTTTGAAAAGTTCTTAATGTTAGACAAAATACAGTCAATAAACGGCAGTCGAGATACGACAGATTTTTTCGTTATCAAAATAGATGAAAGTAATTTAGCAGATGCATCATTAAAGACTTTCATCTCTAACAATAAAGTTTTCATTGAAGTTGATTTTAATAAAGAAAATATTTTATCCTTTACTGAAATACTGAAACCTTACGGAATACAAATCACCTGTAAGAAAGAAGAAAAAACGGGCTTCAGCTTTGTAGACGAATACGCAGAACTGTTAGACAGCATTGGGTTTTAATTACACAGATTCCATATTGAATTAGGAATGATGTTAATGTAAACGAAAACACAAATATTTTATCGTTCGATGATTGTTCAGATGCATTTTCTCATAGTACGTTTGAATACCATATAACTCATCATTTTTATTCATGGCATAAACATCCTTATAATCTTTTAAAATTTCAGACGGAAAATCATGCAGCATTTCTTTGGTAAAATTATAGAGTAAATCACTATCCGTTTTTACATGTATCAATCCACCCTGTTTTAAAATATATTTATAGATTGATAAAAACTTCTTAGATGTTAATCGTTTTTTTGCATCACCCTCTCGTGGATAAGGATCAGAAAATGTAATCCAGATTTCTTCTACTTCCTCTTTTTCAAAATAATCGCAGAGGTGATCAATCTGGTCTCTGATAAAACCAACATTTTGTAATTTTTCAATATCGGCAATACGCGCTGCACTCCAGATTCTGTTGCCTTTTATATCCACTCCAATAAAATTCTTATCCGGAAATAATTTAGCCATGCCAAGTGTGTAATCACCTTTCCCACAAGCTAATTCTATAATAATTGGGTGCGTGTTCTTAAAAAAGGCTGCCTTCCATTTCCCTTTCAAAACAGGATTTTTTTCCAGCACAATTGGATTATTCGCCAACTCCGCAAATTTTTGCAATTTAGATTTAGAAGCCACACTGTTCTTTTGCGCAAAAATACAAATCTTTCAGTTTCGTGAAAACTGAAAATTAAGAACGTTAAGTGTAAAAATTAATGCGATTCGGTTAATTCTTGTTTTTTGGAGAAGGCGAGTATCCTTTGAATCACGGAACTATCAGGCACTTCACCATCGGCTTCATCTAAAGCATTTTTAGTTTCCTGCAATTGCTTGAATTCCTGTTGCAAATTCATATCATTTGCTAATGCATGATTAATTGCAGATGCTTCGGAAGGGGTGGTTTCGTTGTAAAGATGTTTAACGAGAAGTTCGGGTGTAAAAGTTTGTTGCATAAAATTTATTTTATACTGTTAACGTAAGTTAAACATTATTATTTTATATGGCAACAATTTTTAATATAAATTCAAAGAGAAATTCCCTGAGAATAACTAATCTCCACCTCCTGTGCCTTTGAAATAATCGTCTTTAAACCGGAAAAGCACATTAAAAGTTGTGAGACTTCCGTAAATTCTGGTAATATATTGCTGTAATTCAACCTTTTCTGCATCAGAAATCTTTGATGCATTGATTTTTTGCTCCATCACCCGTAAACGGTCTCGTGTCATTACAATTTTGTGGAAAAATCCTTCAATCGGAACTTCTTTTGATTGTAAAGAGGTGTCTTTAGGCTGCATAATCAGACTGCCTCCTTCCCATTTTTCAGCAATTTTACAATCTTCAATAGGTTCTGTCAGCGGCTCAACAATGCTTTCGAGCACTTTCCTTATCTGGTCTAAAGAAACTGAATCTTTGTCCTTTTCTACCAGTTTAAGCACCACAAAGCCGTCAAAACTTTTTGAAATCTCTTTTTCACCTTGTTCCTGAAAGTAAACATTATAGGAATATTCGTCGCTGTCATCAATAATTACGCCTGTACCAAATTTTGGATGTTCCACTTTTGTTCCGATAGAGAATGTTGTCATAAATAAATTTTAACGAAAATAGAAAAGCGAATCAATATTTCCAATCATTTTTACTATTTACGAATTCTAATCCAAAACGCCCGTATACTAATTATACAATCATTACACTTGTATAGTACATTGAAACTATATCATTGATTATCAAATAATTGTGATTAATTATTTAAAAATTTCGTCACAGCAGCGATTTATTTGAGTTGTAAGAAATTCGAATGTAATTTAACTTTGAACTACATTTAATTAATGAACCAATTAAAAATTTATCATGAAAAAGACAACAAGTTTTAAATCCGTACTTCTGGTAACAGTAATAGTGTTGCTGAGTACGCAAAAATCCGGTGCTCAATGGGGCACATTGGGTGACCGAATTGCTGATGGACTAAGTAATAAAGCACAGCAAAAGATTGAGAGTGAAATCAATAATGCAGCAGACAAGACGTATGACAAAACAAAACAAAAGACGAAAGAAAGTGTCAAGAACAGCGGCAACAACAGTTCCTCAAAATCTGCGAGTGCAAACTCTACTGCATCTAATTATAGTAATGATGACAATGGAAATTCTACTTCAAAAAATACATCTTCATCTTCCGGCACATCATCCAATAGCAGCTTGAAAGCGTATGGAAAATTTGATTTTATTCCGGGCGAAAAAGTAATTGCAGAAGAAAATTTTTCACAAGATGCTATTGGTGATTTCCCTGCAAAATGGAACACGAACGGCACCGGTGAATTAGTAACTATTGACGGTCAGCAAGGAAAGTGGTTGAAATTTGGCCCGGAAAGTATAATTTATCCGGAGTTCATCACTAATCTTCCCGAGAATTTTACGGTAGAATTTATGCTCGCTTGCACTCAACCATTTAGTTATTACTCTACTTTTTTTAATTTCTTTTTTGCTCCATTGGCAAATCCTGCAAAAAACTATGTAAACTGGAAAAATTACGGTGGCAATAAAAACAACGGTGTAATTGTATGGTTACATCCTGATGCAGCAGGCGGTGGAGCTCAGGGACAAAAAGGTATTACAACATTTGATGAGACAGGTAGTGAAATTATCCGCAACCAAACAGATTTTCCGGAATTTAATTATGTAAACAAAAATGTAGTAAAAATATCTGTCTGGAGACAAAAACAAAGATTACGTGTGTATGTAAATGAAACGAAAATATGGGACATTCCGAAAGCATTTAGTGCTTCTGCAAAATATAACTTCTTAGGATTTAGAGCAGATGGATATCATGAACAAGACAATGCGTATTTCATTAGCAATTTACGTGTTGCGGTAGGTGCACCTGATACTCGCCATAAATTCTTAGAGTTAGGAAAATATTCTACTACAGGTATCAAGTTTGATGTAAACAGCGATAAAATTAAAGGTGAATCGTATGGTACACTAAAAGATTTTGCAGATGTATTGAAAGAGAATCCAGATGTAAAAGTAAAAATTGTAGGACATACCGACAGCGATGGTGATGATGCAAGCAATATGGCTCTTTCTAAAAAACGTGCAGAATCTGTAAAAACAGCCTTAAACAAAGAGTTTGGTATTGATAACAGCAGAATGGAAACTGAAGGAAAGGGAGAAACACAGCCTGCTGAACCCAATACATCTGCTGAAGGAAAAGCAAACAACAGACGTGTTGAATTTATAAAAATATAGTAACTATCTCTTAAAAATAAAAAATCATAAAGTTATGAAAAATCAAATTCTAAAATTAATGTTAGTAGTTACAGTGATTATATCAATAATCTCCTGTACTAAAGAAGGTCCTCAAGGACCAAAAGGTGACACAGGTGCGTCAGGCACCAACGGCACTAATGGTAATGCCAATGTACAATACACAGACTGGCTAAACTGTAATATCGCTAATGAGTTCTCAAGTGGTGGATTTTACTATAAACGCTATCTTTTTACAGGCGACCAAAACAGTTCAGACAGTACTGCAGCTATCCTAAAGTATATGCGTATCATCTTCAATAATGGTGTTATTACTACAGGTTATCAAGTACCATTTGATTATAATAATATTTCTTATACAAGTTGGTACACCGGTGAATTTATTGCTAAAATGCCCACATCTACTTCAGATGCCGGCATTAATCGTTATCAAATAAGAATTGTAGTATTAAAAGGGAATGTTCACCTGAGATTAAGTAAACCTTTAAATCAAATGTCTTATAACGAAATATGCAACATGTATCATATTCCGGAATAACAATACTATTTAATCTGTAAATAAACATTTACTATTTCATCCTTCAATATTAATTGGTTCATTATGGATGATGGCCGTCTCGTTCAAAGCGAGACGGCTTTTAAAAACAAAAACAATTATTATCTTTAAGTATAAAAAACTAAAAACATGAAAAAACAAATTTTAGGATTAATTATTTTATTGGGTATTATTGTCTTTACTAATTCCTGCGGTAAAGACGATACCGGTACAACCTATAAGCAGCAAATTTCGTTGTTCGCCGACGGGGTATTTTTTTCTGTAACTACAGGTGGTACCGATGTAGTACAAGCAGATGCACACATTCGCGATGGAAATAAATTTCAATTAGATGCAACAACGAGCACTAAAGATTTTTCTATCAACAATCAGACAGTACCTGGTACCGGCATCTACAATATGATAGGCGCAGGGAATGTACTTAATTTTGTGCAATGGGAGGATGGTCCTGATTTATTTAGTTCTCTTGGTACTACTAAATCACACCTTACGTTTAATATCACACGTGTGGCTGGCAACTCTTCAGATTATCTGAGATATGTGGAAGGAACTTTCTCTGGCGTAATATATAACACAACACAAACCGACTCAGTAAAGATTACAAGCGGACAAATAACTATTATAGAGTAAAATAACAAAAGATTTAAAACCGTCTTGTCTATTACAAGACGGTTTTTATTTTTACAGAAAACTTATTTCCTTAAATCCAAACTTTTGAATGCCTGCCGATGTTTCTAAAATTAAATTTCCAATTTCATCAACATCAAAAATGCTGCCTTCAAAAATTTCTTCTCCTTTTTTATATTTTGAAATCAACTTATATCGAAATAAATTTTCGATGTATTCTTTTTTCAACCGATCAAACTTTCGTTCTTTCAGTAATAAAAAATATTTTTCTATGGATACTAAAACAGTATCCAATATTATATTTTTGTCTGCCTCTTTTCCCAACAATGTTTTAAAACTTGTCGCATTTATTTCTTTGGGGAAATCTTCCTGATTCACATTTAATCCGATTCCAATTATTGAATATTTCAGGTTCATACCGGAAATTGTGTTTTCTATCAAAATACCAACAATCTTCTTGTTATCTGCATAAATATCATTCGGCCATTTAATTTGAATGGCAGAATTATTGAATGGTTGAATGATTGAATGAATTGCGTGAGATATTCCCAGCGAGATTGCCATATTGAGATAAAACTGCTCTGTGGCTCTCAGAAAAGAAGTATGGAAAATAACACTGAACGTTAAGTTTTTGTTAGCATCCGCCAGCCATATAGTGCCTGATTGTCCACGTCCGGCAACTTGTTCGTCTGCTAAAATGACAGTTCCGTCAATTGGACTGCTTTTTGCAATGAAATCTTTAGCGTAATTATTAGTAGAATCTACTGAAGGCAGGTGCAAAAGGAACTTTCCGGTGAAAAAGGTGTTATTTACTTTAATTTCCAAAATTTAGTAGCTTTGAGTGAAATTATAAATAATAAAGCATTTGGAAAAAATAAAAGCAAAGAAAAAGACAAAAACAAGTATTTCTGCTACAGAACTAAATGATTTGGTAGTAGACTTGATACAGGATAAGAAAGGGAATGAAATTGTAAGCTTAGATTTACGACAGATTACAGAAGCAATTACCGATTTTTTTGTGATTTGTCATGCAGCTTCAACTACACAAGTAAGGGCAATTCTTGACCACTTGGAAGTAGAAGTAAAAAATCAAGTTGGCATTAAACCTTTTCATCTCGAAGGACGTTCTAACGGTGAATGGTGCCTGATAGATTTTGGTGATGTGATTGTACATATTTTTCAGCAGGAAAAAAGAGAGTTTTATCAGCTGGAGGAATTATGGAGCGATGCGGTGGTGAAACACTATAACTGACAAAATAAAAATTAACAATTTATAAAGCTTAAAGCAAAAAATATTTTTTACATTATACTTCATTACTCAACAACTTAATTAATACAACATAATGGATTTCTTACCGGAAAACGAAGAGCCGAAAAAAAAGAAAGGTGGATTCAACAGCTATTGGCTGTTTGCTATACTTATTATAGGATTACTTGCAACGCAATTCCTGTCTTTAAACTTTCAGATTAAACAAACAGACGAAGATTTCTTCTTCCTTAAATTAGTACCGTCAGGCGACGTGTCAAAAGTTACCATTGTCAACAAAGAACAAGTAGAAGTTTATATCAAATCAGATTCTTTAAAAGCAAAAAAACAATATGCTGATATCAAACTGACAAAACTGAAAACCGTTAACAAAGGACCTCATTATTCTTTTGAAGTAACTTCCATTGAATCTTTAAAACAAAAATTAGATGCCGCTCAGTCAAATATTCCTTATGAAAACAGAATTAAAGTAACCAATGAGTATCGCAAAGGAATTTTTGATATTATCGGCTGGTTGCTGCCAATCATCTTACTAATTGGTGTATGGATGTTCTTGATGCGCAGAGCAACCGGCGGCATGGGTGGTGCAGGTGGTCAAATTTTCAATATAGGGAAATCAAAAGCCAATCTGTACGATAAAGACATGAAAGTAAATGTAACATTTGATGATGTTGCAGGATTAGACGAAGCAAAAGAAGAAGTAAAAGAAGTAGTGGATTTCTTAAAGAATCCGAAAAAATATACCGCACTCGGTGCAAAAATACCGAAAGGTGTTTTGTTGGTGGGCCCTCCGGGAACCGGTAAAACATTATTGGCAAAAGCCATGGCAGGTGAAGCGCAAGTTCCATTCTTCTCCATTTCAGGTTCTGATTTCGTAGAAATGTTTGTGGGTGTGGGTGCATCCCGTGTACGTGATTTATTTAAACAAGCCAGAGAAAAAGCGCCTTGTATTATTTTCATAGATGAGATAGATGCGGTGGGTCGTGCGCGCGGAAAAAATATGATGCAAAGTAATGATGAGCGTGAAAGTACCTTAAACCAATTATTGGTAGAAATGGATGGCTTTAGTGGCGACAAAGGAATTATTATGTTAGCGGCAACGAACAGACCTGATGTATTAGACTCAGCCTTATTGCGACCAGGTCGTTTCGACAGACAAATATCTATTGATAAACCGGATCAAAAAGGAAGAGAGCAGATTTTCAAAGTGCATTTGAAAAAACTGACTAAATTGGGTCCAAATGTTACACCTGAAAAATTAGCTTCCTTAACACCGGGTTTTGCCGGTGCAGAAATTGCCAATGTGTGTAATGAAGCCGCATTAGTGGCCGCACGTAAGGAAAAAACTCAGGTAGAAGTAGAAGATTTCAATGAAGCAGTTGACAGAAGTATTGGTGGTTTAGAAAAGAAAAACAAGATTATTTCTCCTCACGAAAAAGAAATTATTGCCTACCACGAAGCTGGACATGCGATTTGCGGTTGGTATTTAGAACATGCGCATCCTTTGCTGAAGGTGACTATCATTCCACGTGGTATTGCGGCACTTGGCTACGCACAATACTTACCGAAAGAGCAATACTTATACAGAACGGAACAACTCATGGATGAAATCTGTATGACACTGGGTGGTCGTGCAGCAGAAGAAATTGTGTTTGGTAAAATCTCTACCGGCGCACAAAACGATTTGCAACGCATTACACAATTAGCATATGCAATGGTAACAGTGTATGGTATGAATGAGAAAGTAGGAAATGTATCTTTTTACGATCCGCAACAAGACACCACATTTACCAAACCCTACTCGGATGATACTGCAAAAGTAATAGATGAGGAAGTTCGTAAATTAATTGACAATGCCTATCAACGTACCATTCAATTATTGACAGAAAAACGTGAACAGTTAAATAAAATTGCAGAAGCATTATTAGCAAAAGAAATTTTATTCAAAGCAGATTTGGAAGAACTGATTGGCAAACGTTTATTTGATGAAGAGCCATTGCCGGTTGCTATTTCTATTGATTAATTTTTCTCAAAAGATATTTAGTAAAGTCCCTTGTTTTCATGGGACTTTTTTTTGTGTTATAGATTTCTTTATATTTAACCCCACAAAAATAAATATGAAATCCTGGAAATGGGAACATATAAATGAGTTGGTACAATCATTATCGGTGAATGAAAAACGGTATTTTTCATTGATGCAGAAGATGAACAGTAAAGAAAAAAATTATTTGCGTTTGTTTGAAGCCATCAATCAGCAATTAAGTCAGAAACAAATCACAGAAAAATTTGCAGAAACTAAAATCAATATCTCTTATGAGAAAAGTTATCTGACAAAGATGCTTTTAAAAAGCTTACGAAATTTTCACGAATCATCTTCTATAGATACGATTATCTATCAGGCATTATTTGATATAGAAATCTTGTTAGATAAGAAATTGTATGTATTCTGTTTAGCTTATACAGAATATTATTTAGAACTCTGCAAAGAGTGCGAACTTTATGAGTTTCAGCTTTTACTATTGAAAGGAAAAAGAAGATGCATTCTACGAATGGGCAATGCAGATGCCTACGCTGCAAATAATAGCATAGAGGCTGCAATAGAAAAAGATTGTCTTCAAAAACTGGAAAATATAAATACATTTAAGGCATTGCATCAACAAACACATCAAATTCTAAACCGTAAAGAAGGATTGATGAATGCAGAAGACAAAGCAATGCTTACAAAAATAGTAGAGAATAAAATTCTAAACGATATCAATAACGCACATTCATTTTTAGCAAAGATGATGTTCTATGATATTAAAATATGGTATTATTCTAATGCCGTAAAAAATCATACAACGGCTTATGAATATTCTGTAAAGAAAATTGAGCTCTTAGAAACCAATACTTTCGTGCTTAAATCATCACCGCTGACGTATATGTCTGTATATGCCAATCACTACATCCGTACCTATGCACTGGGGAAAATAGATGAATTACCAAATGTTATAGCAAAAATAGATTTGATTGCCAACAGCAAAAGTCCGTTTATTTCGCAAGATATAAAGAACGAGGCTTTTTCACACAGTTCAGAAAAAATATTAGACTACTGTGTGGCTACCTTAGATTTTACTAATGGTGTGCGTTATTTTATGCTGAATAAAAAAAGAATGAAACAGCAGAATTTTAAGCTCAATGCATTTTTTTATATGACACAACATTACTTTGTCGCTTACTTCTATTTTCATTTGAAAGAATATAAAAATGCTATCAAACATATAAAAATAACATTGGATGATTTTAAACCGGAAACAAGATTACTAACGTATATGTGCGCAAAGATGCTTAATATCTTAATTCAATTTGAACTAAATAATTTTGAGCTGATTCCTTATTTATTAAAATCTACCGAACGCTTATTAAAATTAAATCAGATAGAGTATCAGTCATTTTTTTTAACGGATGCATTATTAAAAAAGATAACACCAACTACTTCTAAAAAAGAAAAGAAAGATTTATTTGCAAACTACATATCGCAGCTAAACAACCTAACAGACACCAGTGATATTGCTTTTGCAAATGATATCGGTTTATTTTTCTGGGCTCAAGGGAAACTGAAATAAACAGCTTTCCGCTTCATTTTGACTCGTTCGGAATCCTATTTTTATATTTTTCAATCTATTTATAATCAATTACTTGCGGAATAATTTTTTGACAAGCTACTAGAATTATTACTAAAAAACCCTTTTAAAATGATTTTTGCAAACTGCATACAATCCTAATTTTGTATCCATAAAAATTATGTCATGGGAAAAAAATCAGTACTTATCATTCTTTTGAGTTTTATTTTTACGCAACATATCAATGCGCAATTTGGTTTAGGAAAAGCCATAAAAAATAAAGTTGATCAAAAAAAAGAACCGGAACAAAAATCCAGCACACCAGCGCCTAAGGCAGAAGAACCTAAAAAAGAACTAACACCGGAAGAAAAAGAAGCCGAACTCAGAAAAATAAAATTTTTCGCAAAAGGTATGGAAGATGCTGCATTAGAACAAGAATGTATTAAAGCAATTTCCAGAACTCCTGATTTTTTTGACCTGGACAATATGAATCAATTAGCACTACTACATATCACTTCTTTTGATTGGGTCGTAAAGAAAGATAATTATGGTTCTATTGATAATAAACAAATTATGGTTTGTATGGGTATAAAAAAAGATGGAAAATGCTATCGTAAAGAATTTTATTTCAAGAAAAATTATATGGGTGGCGGTCAGTATTCAGAAACGCTGCAAGGCACCATACCAACGATGTTAGATTATAAAAAAGAAATGTCTTGCGTAGTACTCGATTCATTAATGCAGATACAAGCTGCCAAATCAAAACCTGCTGCAACAACTAAACCGGCTTCTACTGTAAATAGTTTATCGGCAAAATCAACAACAACTACAACAAAACCAGCAACAACTACAACTACTGCAAAAAGTGCAAACACAACAGCATCTTCAACAACTACAAAACCAAGTGTTCTTTCTACCATGCCTACACAAGTAGTAAGTTTATCTGCAATAGGTATTAATGCAATTATGACAGTACCAAAAGGCACTACTGTAAGAAAAGAAGGCGAATTCAGAATTATTGGCAACGACAAAGTAGAGATACAAGCCGAAGTAACTACATTGACTTTAACGGAAATGAAAAACGATGTAAAAACAAACGACCTGTATAACGGCACCGGAAAAATTGTATCATCCAATGCGAACGGATTTATCTTTACATGTATAGAAGATGAAGAAGAAGGCAAATGGGCGCATCTTGAATTCTTTAAAACCATTGGCGGAAAAAAATATCGTTTCATAGATAATCGCTTAACTGAAGAGCCTTATACAGTTGAAGATCTTCAGCCATTTTTGGAAGCATTGAATACGTTACCATAAAAAATCAAAACCATAGGATCTTTTTACAAAGCGGTGTCTTATGACATCGCTTTATTTTTCATTTTGTTTTGTTATTTTTAGATATGCATCGACATAACATTCTAAAAATATATGCAATCGCATTTACTGCGACACTCTTATTGTTGTTTCTTTTTATCTATTTAAATCATCATTTTGATGGCACTTATTGGCAAACAATGCAGCAAAGCAAATCTGCATTAACTGCTGAATATTGCGAGCTTGACCAGTCTACACATTTCTTTAGACAAACGATAAATACTTATTCCAACCTGATGTATTTTTTCCTTGGGATGATTTCTTTTCTTATTGGGCTTTATGATAGAAAAAATTATCTGGTAAGCAATCAAAATCCAATACAACAATTTCCTTCGATTTCTATTTTATTTGGCTGTTGTTTAATGTATTTATGTTTTGGCAGTGCGTTCTTTCATGCGTCCCTTACTTGGATTGGGCAACGTGTTGACATGAATGGCACCTATAGTATTTGTATTTCGCTAATTGGAATTAGTTTTTATAGATTAGTTAAAATAGAAAAACCAAGTGCAATTTTTCAGCTGCTTTTTATTGTTTTTTTGGTATTAACTATTATGTTGTTTATTGAGATACACCTATTAATTAGCAGTATAATTTTATTGCCATTTTTAATTTTATTAACTACGATTTTCACAATAATAAATTATCTACGCAACAGAAACAACTTTAATATTCAATTAGCAATTTTAAGTTTACTGCTGATGATAAGTGCGTTTATATTGCGTACTATTGATGTAAAAAAAATTGCGTGCAACCCAACCTCCATTTACCAAGGCCATGCGTTGTGGCATTTTTTTACCGGTATGAGTGCCTTTATGTTGTATTGGTTTTACAGAAGCGAGAAAGCATAACTACTTACAGTCACCTTTGTCTTTTATTTTCTGATAAAAATTTTCGTATTGTGGAAGAATATTGGAGATGTCGAATTTCTGTGCTTGTGCAAATGCGTTCTTTTTAAACTGTGCTAATTTATCTTCGTCCTTCAACAGCTCTAATGTTTTAGTTGCCATGCCTTGCACATCACCAACATTTAATAGAAAGCCGGTAACACCTTCAATATTTACTTCAGGAATACCACCAGCATTACTCGACACCACAGGCACTTCACAAGCCATTGCTTCCAATGCTGCCAACCCAAAACTTTCACTTTCTGACGGTAATAAAAATACATCGGCAACCGCTAATAATTCTTCTACGGCTTCCTGTTTCCCCAGAAAACGCACATCCATCGTGGTACACAAACTGCGTGCCAGCGTCTCTGCATGTTGCCGTTCGGGGCCATCTCCTATCATCAATAGTTTTGATGGAATCTCTTTTGATACTTTGCAAAAAACATTAATTACATCTTCTACTCTTTTTACTTTTCTGAAATTAGAAGTATGCAATAAAATTTTTTCGCCGTTTGGTGAAATTGCTTTTTTAAAATGTTCTTTATTCGTTTTTTTAAATCGAGAAAAATCGATGAAATTCGGAATCACCTCTATCTCATTTTTTATGTCGAAATGTGCAAAGGTATCTTGTCGTAAACTTTCAGAAACAGCTGTCACCCCACATGATTGATTGATGGAATATGTAACCACAGGCTCATACGTTGCATCACGACCAACTAAAGTGATATCAGTACCATGCAACGTGGTAATTACAGGAACGCTGATACCCTTTTGCAATAAAATTTGTCGCGCCATAAACGCAGCAGAAGCATGCGGGATGGCATAATGTACATGAAAGATATCCAGTTTGGCGTTGATGGCCACATCCACTAATTTACTTGCCAGCGCAGTCTCGTATGGTGCATAATCAAACAATGGATAATCATTTAAACGCACTTCATGAAAAAAAATATTTTCATTAAATGTATCCAATAAACGCGCGGGTTCTTTGTAGGTAATAAAATGCACCTTATGTCCTTTTTGTGCCAAACCTTTTCCTAATTCAGTAGCGATAACACCGCTGCCGCCAAAAGTAGGATAACAAACAATTCCAATATTCATAGCAATGCAAATGTAGTAATGTAATAATGAAATAATGAAACAATAGTTCATTATTTATTGCGGCTTTAAAAACGGTAAACTCTATTTATGCGCAATTATTAATTTCAATGCACAGGTAAAAGTTGGCTGTGTTCTGTAGTGTCCGTATTTTTTATCCCATTCACCTGATGCTAAATCATCAGATAATCTTTGCACCAAAATATCTTCCATTCCATCTTCTAAAAAACTCCAGGCAGATTGCGCTTTGCGAACTTCTTTTTCCAAAAAGGCTTCCGGTCTTCCATAAAATGCTTCCTGAAAACCATCTACACAATCGAATGGAATTGGAATTGATTTTACTTCGCAATTCCCACCAAGTGTATTCAAAATAAAATCAATGGACGGATAGCGTGCTTTTTCAACAGCAATTAATTCAGGAAAATAATGTGCATTCCAAAAATTATCGAGTGCATCGGGATCAAAGGTCATTAACAGCATCTGATTTTTTGTTACACGTCTTAATTCTTTCAATCCTTTTTGGATATCCGGCCAGTGATGTACCGTAACCATTGCCATAGATGCATCAAATGCATTGTCATCAAAAGGCAATGCATCTGCAGTGCCAATAATCGCAGGTGTTTTCCCATTAATTATGCGTTGCGTGCGCATTACTGCTGATGGTTCTACTGCTACGACATACTTATCTGCCGGTTCATAAGAACCCGCCCCTGCGCCTACGTTTAAAATAGTCCCTGCATCAGCTAATGCATCATACACATATGCTGCAATCCTTGGGTCTGTTTGACGATATCCTGAATATTGCTGGCCGTATTTATCGTAATTGAATGCAGGATTTTCGATTTGCATATAAATTATTTCAACTGTTCATTCATCTTCAAGCCACATTCTAAAAATGAAATATAGTTTTCTTTGCTTTTAGAAAAATCATACGCCACCGGCTGATTGAGTAACTGTTCCTTTGTGTTAATTAGTATATACTGAGGCTGAGAATTGGTTTTAAAATATTTTGCCTGAAAGTCACTCCATTTTTGCCCCACTGTTTTTACTTCACGTTCCTTACCTGTTGCATTAGAAGTGTACCATTCTGTTTGTGGCAATGCTTTTCTGTCATCTACATACAACGAAATGATGACGTACTTTTTCAATACATCTGTAACCATCTCATCACTCCATACATTGTCTTCTATCTTTCTGCAATTTACACAACCAAAACCTGTGAAATCTAACAATACCGGCATATTATTTTCTTTCGCATACTTCATTCCTTCTTTATAATCCTTAAAATGAATAAATGGTTCTTCGTTCTTTGTTTTAAAATTATAAGATGTTGGAGGAACTATTCCGCTTAAGAGTTTAACTGATTTATAACTAAGCAATGCATACACCAGATACATTGTAAACAATAGAGTTCCCAATCCCATTGCCTTAACAATTTTAGTGGGTTTGCTTTTGAAAAAGATACCCAGACAATAGAATGACATAACTCCAAAAATCAATATCCAAACCATCATAAACGGTTCGAAGCGGAGTATGCCCCAATTCATTGTCATATCTGCTGTTGATAAAAATTTAAATGCTAACGCAAGTTCAATAAATCCCAAAATAACCTTTACTGTGGTTAACCAGCCTCCGGATTTTGGTAAAGAATGCAGCCATTGCGGAAACATAGCAAACAGTGTAAACGGCAATGCCAGTGCAATACCAAATCCTAACAGACCAATAAATAAAGAGGACCCGCCTACAACTAACAATGTTCCGATAATCGGGCCTGTACAGGAGAAGGAAACCAATGCAAGTGTAAATGCCATGAAAAAGATACCGATATTTCCACCTTTACTTGCCAGTGTATCTGATTTATTTGCCCATGAAGAAGGCAATGTTATTTCAAACAAGCCAAAAAATGACAAAGCAAATATGACAAACACCACAAAGAACAACAGATTGAACCAAACATTTGTACTCATTGCATTTAAGGCATCGGAGCCGAAGATACTCGTGATAATTAAACCTAATGAAACATAAATAATAATGATAGATGCACCATACATCAATGCTTTTGAGATTCCCGCTTTCTGATCTTTTCCTCCTTTTGTAAAAAAACTGACAGTAAGTGGAACCATTGGAAAGACACATGGTGTAAGCAATGCAAATAATCCTCCTAAAAATCCGGCTATAAAAATCCAAAACCAACTTTTGCTTTCCGTTTGTGCATCTACACTGCAAGCATTTTTCGCAAACTGCCAATCAAAATTAATGATTGAATGGTTCAGTTGTTGAATGGTTGAATGTGTAGAATCATCAATTGATGACGTTGTTTTTAATGTAGAATCCTGAATCTTGGTTCCTGAATCTTGATTTTTTACCCCATCAAATGTAATGGCAAATTTTTCCGGACCGAATGGCATACAGCCGACTTCATCTTTACAAACCTGACCGTCAAACTCTCCTTTTAATATAGCTTTCGGGTTTTTAATTCTTACCTTTTGAACGAATATGGCATCACTTACAAAAGAAGTAACATCAACGCCAAATAATTCATCAAAGACGGTTTTCTTTTTCCCAAGTTCTTCTACTTTTCCAATAAGTTCAATGTCTTTATTTTTTTCAAACCGAAATTGAGTTGGTAACGGTCCACCTTCTTTTGTAAATTGTGAATAGGTATGCCACTCATCTTCTAATGAACAAATAAATTTCAACTTGTATTCTGTTTCTGAAATTTTTTCAACTTCACTTTTCCAAGTGAGGTGTTGTTCAAATTGCGCGTTTGATTTTAGAGGAATAAAGAGTAAGGAAAAAAGAACAAACAATGAAATTATCCTTTTCAAATTTTCTATTGACCTTTGACTAATAACCATTGACTTACTATGCATTTACCAAATTCAAGAGCGACTCGAATAATTTTCTGCCGTCTGTGTTTCCTAATATTTCTTCTGATGAACGTTCAGGATGCGGCATCATGCCAAATACATTTCTGCCTGCATTGCAAATTCCCGCGATATTTTCTATAGAACCATTCGGATTAGATGAATCATTAATATTTCCATCCGCATCACAGTATTTAAACAAAATCTGATCGTTTTGGTTCAGGGTCTTCAGGGTTTGTTCATCTGCATAATATCGTCCTTCGCCGTGTGCAATCGGTATATTTAATGGTTGATTTAAATCTAAGCTCCTAGTGATGGCACTATTGTTGGTTTGTGGCAACAAGTATTGATTCTGGCAAATAAATTTTTGATGGTCATTCATCAGCAGTGCACCCGGTAATAAATGACTCTCGCATAATACCTGAAATCCATTGCAGATTCCAAATACATAACCGCCATTATTGGCATGTTCGATTACTTTTTCCATAATCGGAGAAAAGCGCGCAATAGCTCCGCATCGCAAATAATCACCATACGAAAAACCACCGGGAATCATAATACAATCTTGTGTAGTTAAATCCTGTAATGAAGTGTCTTTATGCCATAAAATGCGCGTCTCGCATTGCATTACGTTTTGACAGACATGTATAATATCTGCATCGCAATTAGAACCAGGGAAAACAACAACACCAAATTTCATTTTATATAATATTATGAAGTGATTATTTAGTAGTAAAAGATTGTACGAAATTATTTAAAAATCCTTACAATGTTTGTAATAAATGTTACCAATACAAAGATAACATTCAGTATTTCGCCTAAACGTTTTTTACGAATTCTTAACATAAACAAAGTAAGGAAAGTACTTACCGGAATAAATAGTATTGAAAAAACGGCTTCGTCAAGGTGGCCACTGAACGTAACTGTTATCACCATGCCGATGAAAAAGAAAATCAGCATATTCAAATTTTTTCTTCTTTTAAAGCCTGTTGAATACATAATACCCCGTAGGCTGACAAATGAAAACAAGACATAAATCGCTGTCAGGAAAAAATTGATGGCATTAAAAGTATTTTTATGAAAATGAAAAATAGAATAATTTGCTATAGAGAAGATATTTACGGACACAGGTATATCCAGAATATAACTAATACCGGTTGACATATACAGAGGAAACAGAATACCAAAAAGCAACATCAGGTATTCATTAAAACGGAATGGCTTAATGGCATATAGAATTAGAAATAAGAAGGGAACAAAAACAATAAAATGAATATTAAAGACAATTAAAGCCCCTGCTAGAAATCCTGCATTAAAACATTCAATCTTTGCACTTTCTTTTATCGTTATCAATAAAAAAATCTGAAATAGTCCTAATAAAATAAAAAGCAGAAGGATATATATACTGAACACATTAAACGGTGGAATTAGTGACGTAACTAATGTGTAATACAATGCAGGTATCATACTGCTGCCTTCGTGATAATCTGCTTTGTGGAATAAATAGTTGAACCAAATTGCCTGCAAGAATAAACAAACCTGTGCGAGCAACATATTAAGAGTGAAACTACCGTTAAGCAATAGTCCAATGGAACTCCATAAATTATGTACATGTGCTATTGCTGAAAGATTACCTGTAAGAAAGAACGGAATCTTAAGAATTATAAAAAGAAGAATAAAAACTAAAACGGTAACGGGTTGTTGTGATTTAAAGTATGAAAGCATAGCAAAAATGTACGATGTACAATTTAAGTTTAATATTGAAACAGAACAAACTGAAGGTTACGCTTTTGTTCACTTGGGAAAATAATACTATGACCATCCAATTGTTTCGCTTTTAATGGAACCATTACTAATTCCTGTTTTTCACTATTCATAACACTCACACGCTTTGTCAGACCATTCGGGTTTACATTATATTCAACAAAATTTCCAATTTTATAAAAATCTTCGTTATATAAAAATTTTAGAACATTATTAGACTCAAAGAAAGCAAAGGAAGAATAATATCCATCATCATTCTCAGATATTTGTGCCTTAGGCATGTTGGTCTGCCAATCCAGACTTCCATCAATATTAATTGAAAAAACACCTATATCGAAATACTGGTTGAGGTCAATATATTTTACGGAAGGCATAAAAGGTGCTGAATTAAAATAGCCTAAACTATTTGTCGTTAAACGTTCTGATTTTGTAAATCTGTATTCCCCTTCCGTAACTAAAACAAATCCACCATCGCTGCGCGGCACAATACGTTTGGGTTTTACCAATGTTGCTTTATCCTGCCATGTTTTAAATTCATTGGTCTGCGATTTCTTTAAAATTTCATCCGTAAATGGCATTCTGGAATTCAATAAAACAGTGTTTGTTCTGAAATCAATTATCTGATAATAAATGCCGATGTCATTTTTATTTTTGGTGCTCTTATAGCTGGCAGCAATATATGCTATATCTCGCTGTGTACTTACTTCGCTTATCAAGTTCTTAAATACATAATTCTGATTTTCCAACACCTGCTCTGATATGGTATTTGTAGTTCGGTTAAATATAAGTGTTGTATATTTCTCATAATCATAATCATCGTTTCCTGTGTTATTTTCAGCACCTATAATTGCAATTACATTTCCCTGATTATTAATTTTAATAGATTTTAAACTCGATACTTCTCCGTTTTCAGTTACTGAAAATAAATTCCTGTTTAATATCTTAATGGAGTCGCTTAAGACAGCAAACCTTACAAAATAAGATGATTTTGTTTTCAGCATGCTGAATGTCAGAATTTTTGTTTTATCCGGAGATGTTTTAATGTAAAATGCTTTCCCTTTTCCAATACTTGCTTGTGGAATAGAATCTAATACAATCACATCATCCTGAATATTCAGTTTTTTATCTAATATCTTTAATTTAAAATATTGATATACATCTCCGTTTGTGGTGTAGAAGGCTAAAATTTTATCCTTCAGCAGAATTAAATTTTCCAGCGTTACTCCTTTTCCTTTAAAGGGCAATTCTTTTCTGTTATCAATTCTTAACCTATCATCATACGTTACTATTTCACTTTCATTTGCACCAAAGTAATGCACCACTACTCCTAAATCATTTTTACCAACAATCTCATAATCAGAGAAACGGTTTGAAACTTTGTCGGGAAAGGATTTAGTGATAGTTTGTGCATTTGAGTGTACAGTAAAAAGCAGGCAGTAAGCAGTAAATAATTGTATAATCAGAGAATTATAGAATTGAAGAATATCTTTAATCTTTTTAAGAATGATATTTCTTTTATTGTATTTCATTGTATAATTCTCCAATTCTTAATCCAACAATTATTTCTTTTGTCTTGGGTCTAGTGCATCCGTTAAGCCTTCACCAATTAAGTTAAACAATGTAACCGTCAGGAAAATTGCAAAACCCGGGAAGATGGCTACCCATAATTGAGAGCGACCGCCTTGTGCCAGTGATAACAATTTCCCCCATGTTAATGTTTCCGGGGGGATTCCTAATCCTATAAACGATAAAAACGACTCTGTTAGTATAGCAGCAGCAATACCAAATGCGATAGTTATTAAAACCGGTGAAAGCGCATTGGGAATAGCATGCTTTAACAAAATACGCCATTTGGGAAAACCTAATGCTTCAGATGCTTCAATGTATTCTAAGCTCCTGATTTTTAACAACTCAGCTCTGATAAAACGTGCTATCTCTGTCCAGGAAGTTAACCCAATAACCACCATTACCATAAATATACTTGGTTTTGAAATGGCGACCACTGCAATAATTAAAAATAAACGGGGAATCGACACCAATACTTCTATCATGCGTTGCACAATAATATCTAAAGGGAGGCTGGTTTTTGGCGCCAAGAATGGAATCTTCTTAAGAATTCTTGAAATCAAAAATCCTATGAACAAACATAGTATGAAAACAAAAATTCCTGTAAATAAACCATGAACTGCATTCGCATAAAACAAACCTAACCCTGCAGAAAGCAAACCCATCAATAAAGATGCACGTGAAATTTGTATGCCTTTGTCACCAAAGAAACCTGCTAATGAGCCCAACAAGATACCAATAACACTGGCAATAGACATGGAAATCAAACCAATAATAAATGCAATTCGGGTTCCATGAATTAAGGCCGATAAAATATCTCTGCCGATGCCTTCAGTGCCGAGCCAGTGACGCCAGCGGATAGACGGAACATCCTGCTTTCCGAATGGCGAAACAAAACCGAAATTCAATATATCCTGCGATGTCGGTGAATATGGAATCAAAGGACGAATGGCAAAATCAAATTTGGTATCTGTCCAAATGATATTATTTAACTCAGGCGGAAATTTTCCGAGTTTTAACTGAACAGCATACTCTTTGAGAATTGGAAAGTATGTTTTCCCCTGATACGTGCATACTATCGGTTTCTCGTTTGCTAAAAAATCAGCAAATACAGCTATAAACAACATGAACATTACTACATACAAAGAAAATAATGCACGTTTATTTTTTCTGAATTGACGTTTTACATACGACCAGTAATCTTGTTTTATTTCTCGATTAGTACTCAATGCTTTTATTTTTTGTTGTATGAAATTCTTGGATCCACCACTGCGTATAAAATATCTGCGACCAAATAACCCACTAACGTTAAAATAGCAGAAAACATTACTATAGTATATACCACCGGATAATTACGTGCAACCAATGCTTCGTAAGCCGTCTTGCCCATTCCCGGTATAGAGAAAATTAACTCCAATGCAACAGCTCCGCTGATGGCTAATGGAAATACATTGGCGAATAAAGTAATGATGGGTAATAATGAATTTTTGATGGCATGTTTCCATAAAACTTTTTCCTCATCTAATCCTTTTGCGCGTGCTGTACGCACATAATCCTGCGATAATGAATTTACCATAGCACCACGCATTTGCCGCGATATAAATGCTAAACCTCCATAGGTATAACAGATTATCGGTAAAGTCAGATGCCAGACATAATTAGTAAACTTGGCAAAGAATGACATATTTTCTGTGGATTGCGGCACGCCAAAAGATGGAAATAAGTTGAAGAAATCACCACCTCCAAAAAACATAATTAACAGAGTAGCTACCCAGAAACTCGGCAAGGAATATAAAATAAACAAGCTGGTAGAAATGGTTTGGTCTTTCATACTACCTTTATTAGCTGCAGAGACAATACCTAACGGAATTGCAATCAAATAGGTTAAGAATATAGAAATGATACTCAATAAAACTGTCCATCGGATGGCTTCCCAGATTACTGTTTTTACCGGTTTTTCATCCTGATAAGAAATGCCAAAATCGCCTTTCATAAATTTAGTAATCCATTGGTGATATTGGTTTCTGAAACCATACCAATGTATTGCCGGAATAAATTTCTTAGATACAGTTGGTTTACTTACAACCTCTTTATACAAATTCTCTGTTTTAGTAATTTGTGCAGACAACACACTTAAATTTTCTGCAACTTTTGTTTGTGTTTGCATATCTTTCAAAGCAAGCTGAACTGCATTATCATCAGACTCGACAAATAATTGCTGAATATCTGCTTTTATCGTAATGATGGCATCTGCATTTACAGAATCACTCTCTACATTCCCGATAGCAACATCCAACTCTTTTAAAGAATTGTAATAGGTATTGATTTCATTCCAGTTGCCATATTTATCTATAAGTTTAGTTAAATTCTCTCTGTGAAATTTTTTCGGAATGGCATATAAATCTTTGGGCGTTGCCTGATTGGATATAGTGAAATAAAAAGTGGGCAAATCTAGTCCAAGCTGTTTGCGCTTGGCTATGTATGCTTTTTCAGCTGCCTGTGCTTTTGCAGAACTTCCCATTTCGCTGTTGGAGTTCAGCATTTGTTCTACCGGATCGCCGGGCACGTTCGTACTTAAAAAGAACGTAAGCAACGATATAATAAATAACGTTGGAATAAATAGTAAAATTCTTTTAAAAATATATTTTAACATATTGTAATTCTCTTAAAATTAATTCTCTACTTTATATCCTTTTTTAACTCTGAATCCTGCAAACCAAACGCCTGGATATGCTGATGGTCCTGCATTAATGTTTTCAAATCTGTTGTGTACACAGTCTCTGTATTTTTGAACGTATAAAAAGATATATGGCACTTGTTCATGTTCCATTACCTGCATTTGATAATATAATTCTTTTCGTTTATTTACATCAAACTCTTCCCGAATCTCATCTAATAATTTATCGGTTTTGGCATTGCCGAAACTCATATAATTAGAACCCCCGTTTGCGGCTGATGTATGGAAAAGTTGCTTGTTGTCATCCAAACCCGGGCTGCTTACCCAACCCTGATACCACATCTGGCAATTGTGCTTTTTCAATTCATCCTGATATAATGACCATTCCAACGATTTGATAGTTAAATTAATACCTACCTGATGAAACGAGCGTTGCATCAGCAACCCAACCATTTCTCTTAAACTGTTTCCGCTGTTATAGTTATAAGTGACTTCAAAATCTGTTTTCTTTCCATCTATAATTTTATCTAAAACGCCGTCACCATCTGAATCTTTCCAGCCTGCTTCTTTTAATAATGCTTTTCCTTTCTCTATATCAAATGGATAAGGTTTAATAGCAGGGTTTATTAAATTCTTTTTCATCGGCAGAATAGTGCTGTTGGTACGCACCCCTTTATTGTAAATTACTTTTTCCACCATTTGGTCTACATTCGTTAAGTAACACAATGCTTGTCGTACTTTTACATCACTCAGTATTTTGTCTTTATGGTTTAAACCTATTGCCTGATAAGCTAATTGAACCGGTTCTACTTTATAAAAATTCTTTTTGAATTTTGGTGAATTATCTAAATCCACATAATCTTTTACCGGAGTTACATAGATAAAATCAAGTTTTTCATTTTTAAGAGCTGTTAGTGCGGTTGTAAAACTATTGATAGTTACATATACCAATCTTTTCGGATACGCTTCAAAGAAAATATTTTCTTTGTTGATTTTGTCGCCCCACCAGTTTTTCTTTCTTTCTAAAATTAATCGCTGACCTGTTTCCCAGCTTACAAATTTATAAGCACCTGATCCCTGTACAAATGCAGCCTCACGCATAGTTTGCTGCGAATTGAAAAAATCTGAAAATTCTTTAACATTCTCATCGTCTGCACATTTTGGATTTTCTACCGTTAATTCAGTAATTGTGTATTTTTTCAGTAACCCTTTTGCATCGTATACATATTCCGGTAAAATATTTATCTCATAACCTGTTCCTTCTACGGCACCAATATTTTTATTACAAATCACTGTATATTTTTTCGGATCCTCAGGATAGGTTCTAATATCTTTAACATAATCAACTGCTGATTTTATGTTATCTGAATTTACTTTCGGACAAAGAATGGCTTTATAGGAAAAAATTACATCTTTCGCTGTTACGGGCGTACCGTTGTCCCATACGGCTTCCGGTCTGATTTCATAAGTGATTTCCAATCCGTCTCCAACTTCCTTTACTTCCGGTAAACTTTTTGCTAAAACGGGTTTTAATTCCATGGTTTGTAAATCATAATACAACATAGATTGCATTATATTTGGAATTACATACCTTCTTGAAGTAGCATCTGATACAGTATAAGGATTTAAGCCGGTGGCATCAGATAAAACATGAATGTTTAATTCGTCTTTATATACTTTTGAAGAATTCCCGGTATTACTTACAAACGCACTTAAAACTACTATCGATAAGAAAATAAACAATGTGGTGTATAGTGTGTTTTTAATAGACATGAAATAAGCTGATTATCTTACAAATGTAATAGATTTTAGATATAATTGTATGTACATAAAACCTAAATATACATATGTTGTTGGTTTAAATCCTAATCTGTAACCTTATAACCATTTTTTACTTTAAATCCGGCAAACCAAACGCCCGGATAGCCTGCAGAGCCTTCGTGAATGTTTTGAAACCGATTATGTATACAGTTTCTGTATTTCTGCACATATAAAAAGATGTAAGGGATTTGCTCATGTTCTACCACTTGCCATTGATAATATAATGCTTTTCGTTTTGTGAAATCCATTTCCACCCTGATGTCATCTAATAATTTATCAGTTTTGGCATTTCCAAAACTACCGTAATTAGATCCACCATTGGCTGAACCTGTATGAAAAGTTTGTTTATTATCATCTACTCCCGGCGTTTTATTCCAGGATGCGTACCAAAGTTGGCAATTGTGTTTTTTTAATTCATCCAGATAAAGCGACCATTCTAAAGATTTCAGCGTAAGGGTTATTCCTGCCTGATAGAACGCGCGTTGCATCAATAAACCAATCATTTCTCGCAATGGATTCGTATTGTAAGTATACGTAAGTTCAAAATCAGTTTTCTTACCATCCATTATTTTATCTAAAACGCCATCTCCATCTGTATCTTTCCAACCCGCTTCATTTAATAATAGTATCGCAATTTTTATATCATGCGGATATGGCTGAATATTCGGATTGATAATATCTTTTTTTATGGGCAAAATGGAACTATTTGTTCTTACACCATAACCAAGTATCACCTTACTTATAAGCTGGTCAACATTTATCAAATAACAAAGAGCTTGTCGCACTTTTACATCTTTTAATATCTTATCTTTATGATTAATGCCGATTGCTGCATATGATAACATTGGTGCCTCTGATTTATAAAAATTTTCTTTGAATTTTGGTGAATAATCCAAATCTTTATATTCTTTCACCGGCGACACTAACATGAAATCTAATTTTTCATCTTTCAATGCCGTAAGAGCAGTGTTAGTATTGGTTATAGTCGTAAAAACTATTTTCTTCGGATACGCTTCAAAATATTGGTTCTTTTCTTTTAGCCGGTCGCACCACCAATGTTGCTTTCTTTCAATCACTACATTTTTTCCTGTTTCCCAACATATTAATTTATAAGCACCTGAACCTTTAACAAAATCAGGGTCGCGCAATGTCTTTTGTGAGTTAAAAAAATCAGAAAATTCTTGCACTGCTTCATCGTCTGTACACTTTGGTTTTTCTGCAACTAATTCAGGAATATTGTATTTTCTCAGCAAATGTTTTGCATCGTAAATATATTCAGGTATAATCATCACATCTGTACCTGTACTTTCAAGTATTCCAATATTTTGCGTACAGATTATAGTATACTTTCTTGGATTGTCGACATATGTTCTGATGTCTTTCACAAAATCCAATCCTGGCTTTAGATTATCAGAATTTACTTTTGGGCAAAAAATTGCTTTATAGGAAAACAATACATCATTAACTGTAATTGCTGTGCCATTGTCCCAAACTGCCTCCGGTCTTATTTCATAAGTAATCTCAACTAAATTACCTGTATTTCTTATTTCCGGCATTTTTGTGGCTAATACAGGTACTAATTGAAGTGATTTATAATCATAGGCCAGCATGCTTTGCATAATATTTAATAGCATAAAACTTCTCGAAGTAGCATCTACTACAGTTACGGGATTCAAGCCTTTTGCATCAGCTATTAGATGTACTTTCAATTCATCTTTATATGTCTTAATCTTATTTTGTTGATTGAAGATTGCACTTAAAACTACAATCATCAGTAAAATAAACAAAATACAGTTTATAGCGTTTTTGATAGACATATCTTAAGTTGCTATTTAAAAGTTATATTCATAAATATAATTGAAAACGATGAATAAGGGAAAAGTAATCATAACAGGCGGCACCGGTTTAGTTGGGAAGCAATTAACCAAGCTGTTAATTTCCGGAAACTATGAAGTAAATATTTTATGCAGAAATCCCAATAAAGCAAATGAATACAAATGGAATATAGAAACAGGATTTATTGATCAAAAAGTATTTGAAAATGCAGCAGCCATTATACATTTAGCCGGCGCAGGGGTGGCAGACAAACGATGGACAAATGAAAGAAAAAGAGAAATTATCGAAAGTCGCATCAAATCAGCGCAATTAATACATAGCTACTTAGAAACAGGAAAATATCCGATTCAACATTTCGTCTCCGCCTCAGCAGTAGGTTTTTATGGCGACAGGGGGAATGTGGTGTTGACAGAGGATTCTTCCGGAGGCACAGGATTTTTAGCTGATGTTTGTAAGCTTTGGGAAAAAGAAGCAGATACATTTGCTGGCTTGAATATGGCTGTGAGCAAAGTAAGAATAGGCATTGTACTGAGTAAAGATGGCGGTGCATTACCGAAATTAGATTTTCCGGTAAAATTTGGAATAGGTGTCTATATCGGAAATGGCAAACAATATGTTCCCTGGATTCATGTTGACGATTTGTGCAACATTTTTATCTCAATTTTAGAAAATAAAATTAAATCCGGGACTTACAATGGTTGTGCACCTGATATTAAAACAAACAAAGAAATGAGCCAAACCATTGCAAAGGTTTTGCATAAACCATTTATCCCCGCGCCGGCACCGGCCTTTATATTAAAGACAGTATTAGGCGAGATGGCAACTATGCTTCTCATGAGCAACAATTGCTCTTGTAAGAAAATACAGGAAACTGGTTTTAAATTTCAATATCCCACGCTTGTGGAAGCTTTAGAGAATATTTATAATTCCTGATTACACATTGAAAAATAAATTAGCATCGGTTTAGTTTTCAATCATTTATAATTTATTATATTCACGCTACTAAAAAAGCAGGCTATGCGTAATACAATTTTATTTATTTTTTTATTATTGAGTTTTCTCACTTTTCAATCTTGCAAAAACGAAGGCAAAAAAGCAGGTGACACAGAAGGTTTTATTTTTGATGAAAAAATCCAAAAAGAATTTCAGGAAAAACTGATTTTGGTAGAAGATGGCGGCACCGTAGAATTGCCGGAAGGAAAATTCCTCTTCAAAAAAGCACTTTCTATGGAAGGGAAAAAAAATGTAACTATTAAAGGTGCCGGTACGCAAAAAACCATTCTGTCTTTTTTAGGACAAACAGAAGGTGCTGAAGGTATAAATATTTCCAACTGTCAAAATGTTACCTTGGAAAATTTTACGGTGCAGGATGCAAAAGGGGATAATATAAAACTAAAAGGTTGTGACGGCGTACATATTCACCATATGAATTCTACCTGGACAACCGGTGCAGACACCTCCAATGGTAACTATGGTTACTATCCTGTAGAGTGCAGAAACGTTTTAATGGAGTACAACGAAGTTTCGTATTGCGCCGATGCCGGTGTATACATCGGACAATCAACAAATGTTACCATTCACCACTGTTATGCGCACCACAATGTAGCCGGCATAGAAATTGAAAACTGCATTAATTCTGATATTTATAAAAACAAAGCAGAAAATAATTCAGGAGGCATTTTAGTATTCGATTTACCAAAATTATTTCAGGCAAATGGCAGAAACGCAAAAGTATGGGATAATGAGTGTATTGAAAATAATTTTCAAAATTTCGGAAAACCGGGCAGCATTGTTGCTTCTATTCCACCCGGCTCCGGTATGATTATAATGGCTACCGATAGTGTGGATGTATTTAATAACAGAATTATTAACAACAAAACAATTGGCATTGCAACGGTAAGTTATTACATGACAGGCAAACAGTTAAATGATTCCACTTACGGACCATATTGTACTTCTATTTTTATACATGATAATAAATTTGAAAGAAAATTAGCAGTACCTGATTTGTCGACCGATTTAGGAAAATTACTAACCGCAACTTTTAAAGGTTCGCTGGATATTTTTGTGGATGGCTCTGCTGATCCAAAAATCAGAGATAAAAACGGACAATTACCGGAAGGTAAGAAAATATGTATCCGAAATAACGGCGATGTGAAATTCGGAAACTTAAACGCCTGGAAAACTCATGGCCGTGAAGATATTATGAATTATAAAGATAACGACATAACTAAATTTGACTGCAGTTATACAGGAATAAACGGAAATGGTTTAAATCCAAAGGATGCTAAATAATTGAGTTATGAAAAAATTATCTGTAATTCTTTTTTTAATTTGCGTTTCTTCATTGATAATTTTCAATCAATGCAAAATCTCTAACGGAAAAGTCACATTAGATGTAAATGCAAAACCGTTTGAAAAACTATCTGAATATAATTTCTTTAAAGGCACTCTAAAAGACTTAATTCCCAATGACAGAGTGTTACCTTATGACTTGATTACCGCCTTATTTTCAGACTATGCGCATAAAGCACGTTTTGTGTGGATGCCTGAAGGCACTTCTGCAAAATATGAAAAAGACGAGGTGCTGGGTTTTCCTGTTGGTACTGTTTTAATCAAAAATTTCTTTTATGAAAATGATGAAACAAATGCATCTAAAGGAAGAAAAATAATGGAAACCCGATTGCTGGTAAAACGAGCCGATAAATGGGATGCATTAGATTATGTGTGGAACGATGAACAATCCGAAGCGAAACTAAATATTGTGGGTGATAGTAAAAAAGTAGATTTCATTAATGCGCACGGAAAAAATATGCATATCGATTATTCTGTTCCAAATAAAAATCAATGTAAAAATTGTCACAACTTAAATAATGTGCAGATGCCGATTGGTCCAAAAGTCCGATATCTGAATAAAGATTTTAAATATGCAGACGGCACTAAAAACCAGCTAGATAAATGGGCAGAAATTGGTTATTTAACTGGTTATAAGAAAGAAGATAATTTCACCAATAAAATTGCAGATGCATTTGATGAGAAAAGTGGCACATTGGAAGCAAGAGCAAAATCTTACCTTGAAGTAAACTGTGCACATTGCCATCGCAAGGAAGGCAGTGCCAACACATCCGGTTTATTTTTGTTGCTGAGTGAAAAAAATCCGGAAAGCTGGGGTATTATGAAAAGTCCTGTTGCTGCCGGTGCCGCCAGCGGAGACAACTTATACGATATCGTTCCGGGAAAACCTGATGAAAGTATTTTAGTATATCGAATGACGGAAAACGACCCCGAAATTCGTATGCCTGAATTAGGCAGAAGTGTACAACATTCAGAAGCAGTCGAACTCATCAGAAAATGGGTTGCGGAGATGAAATAGTAGTTTCAAAATATCCATACTTTTTTAATTTCATTATACTCAAATAGAGAAAATAAAGTTCTATCTTTATTTATATGAAGTATCTACATTTTCTGGTTTTATGCGTTATTCTATTTTCGTGTAAGCAAAATAAAAAAACATCTGTATCATTTATAAAAGATGAGAAATTCCAAAAAGAATTACAGGAAAAATTTATTTTATTGGAAGATGGCGGCACGATAGAATTGCCGGAAGGAAATTACATACTTAGCAAAGCGCTCTCTATAGAAGGAAAAAAAAACATTACCATAAAAGGCCGTGGTACGGATAAAACTATCTTATCATTTCTCGGACAAACGGAAGGTGCAGAAGGGATTAATGTTACGAACTGCAGCAATATTACGGTAGAAAATTTTACGATACAAGATGCGAAAGGCGACAATATAAAACTAAAAGGTTGCACGGATGTAATTATCAGAAATATGAATTCTACCTGGACTACCGGTGCTGATTCTGCCAACGGAAATTATGGTTATTATCCTGTGGAATGTAAAAATGTGCTGATAGAGAAATCGGAAGTTTCGTATTGTGCAGATGCCGGTGTGTATGTTGGTCAATCGTATAACGTGACCGTACGCAATGTTACGGCACATCACAACGTGTGTGGCATTGAAATTGAAAACTGCATTAATGTGGATGTGTATGATAATCTGTCTTATAATAATACAGGTGGTTTTGTGATTTATGATTTGCCGGGCATTCCGATGAAAAATGGAAAAAATTGCAGAGTCTATAATAACATTGCCAGAGAAAATAATTTCAAGAATTTTGCAAAACCAGGCAGTTATGTTTCCGATATTCCGCCAGGCAGCGGTATTATTATTATGGCATACGACAGTGTGGAAGTATTCAACAACACGTTTGAAAATAACAAAACCTTAGGCTGCTGTGCCGTGAGCTATTACGCAACAGGAAGACCATTTACCGATTCTATCTATACACCATATTGCACGTCTATTTTTATTCACAATAATACATTTAAAAGAAAAGCGTTACTGGTTCCCGACTTAAGTTCTGATTTAGGAAAGTTAATCTTAGCGATGTCAAAAGGACCTGCAGATATAATATATGATCACAATTACAACAAAGCGATGAGTAATCCTGATGGTACATTGCAACAACAATACAAGAGTTGTTTTAGGAATAATGGCGACATAAAATTCTTCAACCTAAACGCCTATAAATCACCTGTCATAGAAAATGTATTGAAAACGTATGACAAAGATTTAAAAACTTTTGATTGTAGCTTGAGTAATATTATTGGAGACTCAAACTAAATACTTATCCCTTATAACTTACGACTATCTCATGCTCTACCAACGAATGCCCATAGAAGTAGAAAGCCCGGAAGAAATGGGTTATGCTACCATACAATATAACTTAGCAGAAAGCTCTGTGCGAGATATTTATTTCAGGGATTTGAAACTGAATATTGATAATGTGTTTTTGTGTTATGGTGAACATCGGGGAAAAGCAGAACTCAGAAATGAAATTATAAAAAATGAAACCGGTTTAACTGCACACAATGTATTGGTTTGCCCGAGTGCAGCAACCGCTTTATTTATTATTTCAACAACCTTATTAAATAACAACGAGCACTTAGTGGTACTTCGCCCAAACTACGCTACTAACATTGAGACACCACGCGCTATTAATTGTGAAATTTCTTTTATTGATTTAGCTTTTGAAAATGGCTTTCAATTTGATATGGATGCAATCAAAAAAGCAATCCAACCAAATACAAAACTCATCAGCATCACGTCTCCGCATAATCCTACAGGGATTGTATTTAGCGACGAAACCATTCAACAGCTCATTGCAATTGCAGAAGAAAAAAATATTCATTTGTTGGTAGATGAAACCTATCGTTACCTGCATTTTCAAACAGATTTAATTCCTTACTACGCCGCAAAAAGCAAGAATGTAATTTCTGTCTGCTCTTTATCTAAAGCGCATGGCGTTCCCGGAATCCGTACAGGTTGGCTTATTACTAAAGATGAAAAACTGATGCATGATTTTCTAGCGGCCAAAGAGCAAATTATCATCACTAATTCTGTAATTGATGAAGAAATTGCGTTACATATTTTATCACGGGAAAATTATCTGGAAAAAACGCACGAACATTTACGTCGAAATTTTTCTATCCTCAAAGATTGGATGGAAAATGAACAACAATATTTAGAATGGTGCGAACCGAAAACCGGTGTAGTTTGTTTCCCCAGAATTAAACAAGAATACAACATTGATTTGCCAAAATTTTATAAAACCTTGTACGAAAAACATGCAACACTTGTCGGTGCCGGTCATTGGTTTGAGCAAAACGATAGATATTTTCGCTTAGGTTTCGGTTATCCAGTTAATGAAGAACTAAGCCAAGGTTTAAAAAATATAGACGCCTCGATAGAAGCGTCTATTCTCTAAATTACTTTTCATCAAAAAGATAATATTATTTTGCAGCAGTTGCCGGAAGATTCATTTCCTTAAAGTCAATATCTGCAGGTACTTCAAATATATTTGCAGCCAAGCTTGGATTTTCTTCCAGATTTTTCAAAGTACTTGTAACAGTCTTACCAACAATAGACATCTCCATTTTTATTGGTATCTGTTTCCACATCCACACTTTTCCCTGCATTTGTTCTGTACTAAAACTTGCAACTTTACACTCTTTACCATTTACAGATTCTGTTCCTTCATCCTTAAAATTCATTTTCTTTCTCATTTCTTCCGTCATCTTCGAAAAATCCAGGTTATTTGGGTCGAATCGAGATTCATCCAACTTAAATTTAGTTCCTGTTTTAGCACCTGTCTGCCAGGAATATACAAAGCCGTCTATCATTAAACTATTCGTGGATGTATTCATACTCTTTCCGCCAAACGAAATGGCAGAATTCATTTCCGTTCTGCTTTTTTTCCCGTAATCATCAAATGTAACTTTGGTAGTGGTAGTACCCATTCCTGCCGGCATAATTGTTTCCGTTTCGTAAATTGCAGACTTTAATCCTTCACCGGTTACTGCATCTTTAATCTCAGAAACTACAGAATTTGGTTCTGTTGCTGTTGAGGTATTGTTGTTTTTACAAGAGGTAAATAAGGCTAAAACCCCAATAATCAATAGTAATTTTTGCATAGTTTTAATTTTAGATTCTAATTTAGATAAAAAAAATAACTCTGCATATTAATTCTGATTTTAACCCTACTTATAAACCAAATATCTATTTTTGATGCACAATGATACAGTGGCACGAATTACCGGAACAAACTAAAATCTCTTTTGAGAGATTACAATTATTTCAACTGGCAAAATTCAGTTACAATGAAAAGATTATTTGTGTTACCAGGCTGGAAGATGGATTGTATGGAATTCACAATACTTGTCCTCATGCCGGTGCACAACTACATCACGGGCATTGCAATAGAAAGGGAATTGTGGGCTGTCCGCTGCATGGTTATAAATTTGATATTAAAACAGGCCGAAGTGCTGACGGAAATAATTATAAAATCGCTCACTATCAATTTAAAATTGAAAACGATAAGTTGTATATTGGTTGGAAAAGTTATTAGTTAATTCTTATTCGTTATAAGTGAATGGATGAAATATAGTATTACTGAAATAAATAAAATTGTAAACGGAATTTTTCTGCAAGAAAATTCCGACACTATAATTACACAAGTCAGCATAGATACGCGGCAAATTACACATGCTGAAAACTATTTGTTTTTTTGTTTAGTTGCAAGAAACGATGGTCATCTGTATATCGAGAACGCTTATAAAAAAGGAATACGAAATTTTATTGTTTCTGCTGAAATACTACCAAACAACTATAATGATGCTAATTTTATCTTAGTTGAAAACACAACAGCAGCCTTACAACAACTTGCAAAACACCACAGAGAGCAATTTAATATTCCTGTAATTGGAATAACCGGCAGCAATGGAAAAACAATTGTAAAAGAATGGCTTTTTCAATTATTGTCATCAGAAAAAAACATTGTAAAGAGCCCGAAAAGTTACAACTCACAGATTGGTGTCCCTTTGTCAGTATTAAACATGGAAAGAGAAAACGAACTCGCTATTTTTGAAGCAGGAATTTCTACCGTTGATGAAATGCAAAATTTGCAGAAAATCATTCAGCCAACAATTGGAATTCTAACAAACATTGGCTCTGCGCACGACGCCGGCTTTTCATCCAGAGAAGAAAAAATAAGTGAAAAAATAAAACTTCTTAAGCATTGTGATAAAGTAATCTATTGTGATAAATATATTGCTCATGCTCATTTTAAAGACTCTCCTGCTGAGTTGATTAGTTTTGGTGAAAACATCAATAGCACTTATCATATTTCAAACATACATAAAGAAGGTGCTGCTACTGCACTGTTTATAAATCAAATAGAATTTTTAATCCCTTTTTCAGATGAGGCAAGTATAGAAAATTGCCTGCATTGTATTGTTTTATTGAAAGAACTTGGGTGTGACAACGCTTTAATTCAGGCAAAAATCGGAACGTTGCGCAATTTACCCATGCGTTTGGAATTAAAATACGGTATTAATAATTGCACCATTATAGATGACTCCTACAGTGCTGATTTTTATTCATTGCAGGTAGCATTGGATTTTTTCAAACAACAGGAATCGCATAAAAAGAAGACACTGATTATTTCAGAATTTGAGGAGTCAGGTTTAAATGACAAAGATTTTATCCAGAAACTAAAAATTGTTTTACAACAGCATCCTTTTGATAAATTAATCGGTGTAGGAAAATCTTTTATACAACATATAGAATCACTTGCCTACACGGTAAAGGAATGGTATGTATTTGAAAACACCGGGCAACTGATAGAACAATTTAACGTGCTGAATTTTGAAACTGAACTCATCCTTTTGAAAGGTGCCCGTAAATTCAGTTTTGAAAGAATAAGTGCGCAACTTATCGGACAAACGCATGCTACTGTTTTAGAAATTAATTTAAACGCGCTCACAAATAATCTGAACGTTTACAAAAGTTATTTGCCTAAAAACTGTGGTGTAATTGCCATGGTAAAAGCATTCTCTTACGGAAGCGGCAGTGTGGAAGTAGCAAGTTTACTGGAAAAACAGCAAATAGATTATCTTGCTGTTGCGTATGCGGATGAAGGTGTTGAGCTCAGAAAAAATGGCATTAAAACACCCATTATGGTGATGAATCCTGATGCTGTGGATTTTGACAGGATGATTGAATATAATTTAGAACCTGAAATTTATTCATTGCAAATTTTACAACATCTTATAAAAAAAGTAAAAGGAAAAGATATTACCGTTCATCTTAAAATAGAAACCGGCATGAACCGCTTAGGTTTTGTTGAAAGTGAACAGGATGAATTAATTTCGATTTTACTACAACATAAAAATATTTGTGTAAAATCTATTTTTTCGCACCTGGCAGCCAGTGAAGATGCACAATTTGATTCTTTTACAAACGAACAAATCACTCACTTTAACAAATTATCTGATTATCTGATTGCTGCATTAAACACACCAATTAAAAAACATTTATTGAATTCGAGTGGCATACTGCGCTTTCCAGTTGCACACTTTGATTATGTGCGTTTAGGTATTGGTTTATATGGTGTCGACAGCTCTTCTACTATTCAGGAGAAGCTGCAACCGATTGGAAGACTCAAAACAAGAGTAGCACAAGTTAAGTATGTAGAGAAAGGAGAAACGATTGGCTACTCTCGCAAAGGCATCGCTGATAAAGATATGAAAATTGGTGTACTGGCAATTGGCTATGCCGATGGGTATGACAGACGTTTTGGCAATGGTATTGGTGAAGTATTTATTGCCGGACAACGAGCCAGAATTATCGGTAATATTTGTATGGATATGTGTATGGCCGATATAACACATATTGATGATGTAAGCGAAGGTGATGAATGTGAAATCTATGGAAAAGAAATTTCTATTATAGAACAGGCGAAAAAAATCAGCACCATTTCTTATGAATTGCTGACGCGCATTTCTTCAAGAGTAAAGCGTTTGTATTATCTGGATTAAATCTTTAACTATTTTGATTCAGTTATTGGATTTTCCTGTGGAATAACTTCTTCGGCAACAGACTCTAAGTTTACCGGCTTATCTTCCGGAATTATTTCATCAGGCAGTTCTTTTATATCTTCAACGAGTAACGGCACGTCTTCATTAGCCACTGCATCTGCAATCTCTGAAGTAATAAGTTCTTCCGGCGATTTTTCCTTCTTTCTTAATTTTTTAGCAGCAATTTCTTCCTGTTTTGCAACTTCTTCCTGCTCTTTCTTTAATTTCTGCTGTTCGCGTTCTTCCTGATGTTTCTTTTCTTTTTCTATATCTTTTTTAAGCTGCGTTATCGTTTGCTCTATACCTTTAATTTTTTCTTCTTTTTCTTTTGTTTTATCTAAAATATATCCAAAACGGTTTTTCAGTTCATCTACAGATAATTTGCCGCGTGTATAATGCTGCATTTTTTCTACCTGCATGTTATAGCTTTCCATATCACGTGCAACGGAATCTTTCAGTCCCTGCATTATCTTAGTAAGCTGGGCTATTCTGGAGTTTGTTTTGGTCAACACTTCTGTTAATCTGTATTTTCGCAAATCATCAAAGATTGCATTGACCTGATTATAAATATTTCGTTTGTGATTCCAGCGAATATTAATGTCTTTTAATTCTGCCTGAATTTTTTTCAATTCATCAAAAATAAATTTCCATTGATCGTTATAAATTAATTTTGCCTGTAATTCCTCTATGCGCTTGTAATAACTCTTAATCAAAACAGCATTGGCGTGATCTTCATTTTCATTATTAATTCTTTTTACGGCTTTTAAAGCTTCGAAAACACTGTTGATTTTATCTTTTAATACTGTTGTTTGTTCCCACGAAATTTCATTCTTTTTCTGATAAGAGGCTATTTTTTCCCACTGAGCTTTCGCTTTATCCCACAACGTTTGATCGTATTCAGCTACTACTGATGCTTTTTCTTCCAATAGTTTCACTTCATCAGAAAGCAGTTGATTGATTTTGGAACTCATCAGCTTTTTACTCCATTTATGTTGCGATTGCAAAACAACATCTAATCGTTCAACTTTCACTTCAAGCGGCAGAATACTGTCACTGTTCGCATCTACTTCCCAATGTATGGCATTTTCCGGGAATGTGTATTCTCCGCCATTCTTCCATTCCACAAAAAGTGCGTCCTGAATTTCTTTGGTAACTTCTTCCTTTGGAAATGCATAGGTATGGATTTTTGCCGTTTCTTCATCGAGGTGGATAGCAATTAAGGCTTTCCTGTCGGTACCTATTTCACCCCATAAAACTAATCGTGTGTTCATAGTAATCGTAAATTGTAATTAGTAAGAGATACTGATACCTTTAAACGCATCATTATCACATCGTATTTTGTTAATTAAAAACAGTTTGCAAATTCATGCAAACTGTTTAGTGCAAAATTAGATATTATTATTTAATTTTTCAAGGTTGAGCGCTTAGTTTTAACAGTTTCAATAATTTGTTCCTGCAATGCAATTTGCTTTTCTTTTGCTTCTTGCTCCGCATCATTTTTTATTACTGTTTTTTCTAAGTCTGCAATCTTTGCTTTCGCTTTTTCAATTTCTTTCAACGTTTTTTCTTTATCTTTCTTTAAAGACTTTAATTCTTTATTTATGGTTTTTAGAAATTTTTCTTCGGTTTTGAGTTGATCTGATACATCTGCGAATGCTCTGTCTTGCGCATAATCTTTTATTATTGCTTCCATTGCTGCATATTGTGTGCCATACGCATAGGAAGTGATAAAAGCACCGCCTAAATCAGTAAAGAAAGTTACTTTGGACCCATTATCGATTGGCGTGATAATCGCATATATATCTATGGTATTTGCACTTACTGTAGAAGCTCTTGCATCATCAAGTAATATTTCCGGTGACTTCTTATTGCTGACAAATTTTGCATCGAGCTTCTTACTCAATTTTTTTATTCCGTCTTTTGCATCATTTGTGCTGATTCCATTCAAAATAATTTCTATTCCGTTTTGTTCGCCCCTGCTCATAAATTGACGGACTTCATTGGTTGTAAATGTTCTTTGTCCATACACAATAGTAAATGAAAACAAAATAAATGCAACTAAAGTGATTGTTTTTCTTTGTTGATTACTCATCTTAATATTGATTAATTTAGTAAATAATTATTTCATGAATAAAAAAGCAGCTTGCATTTTACGCAAACTGCTTTTTTACATATCTGACATGGTTAATAATTTAATGTCGCTCGTTTAGCTTTCACCGTTTCGATGATTTGCTGTTGCAGTGAGATTTGCTGTTGCTTAGCCGCTTGATTAGCATCATTTTTTATAATATCTGCTTCGCGTTGCTGAATAAGCGCTTTTGCTTTCTCAATGTCTTTCAAATATTCTGCCTTGTCTTTGGTTAAATCTTTCAAATCTCCTGTAAGTGTTTTTAATATCTTTTCTTCTGCTTTTTGTTGTTCTTCCACTACTTCAATGGCCTGGTCTTTTGCAAATTTTTTCAATGCCGCTTCTAATCCGGCGTATTGTGTGCCGTAAGCTGCCGAAGAAATGAAAGCACCCCCTAAATCAGTAAATATCGTCACTTTTGAACCATTGTCTATTGGTGTTACTACTGCATATATGTCTACTACATTAGCGCTTACGTTTGCCATTTGTGCATTATCAATAAAGATTTCGGGATTTTTCTTATCGCGCACTACTTTTGCTTTCATCTTTTTGCCCCATTTTTCCAGCGCATCTTTTGCATCTTCGGGTTTGGTTCCATTTAATGCTATTTCTATTCCATTTTGTTCGCCTTTACTCATAAACTGGCGTACTTCATTTGTAGTAAACTGACTCTGTGCACTTACAGATGAGAAACTCAGCGTTATCAATGCTGCTGCTACAGATAATTTCAAAACTTTATTCATCTCGATTTATTTTTATTAATTAACAATTCCCGTTACTTTTTCTTTGTTGTACTGCAAAATAAATGCCACAAAATATCCTTGCGAGCGTACCAGTTCCAAAACTTCTTTTGCACGTTCCAAGGTGGCAAAATTTCCAATTCGGTAAATATATCGTTCATACGCTTTTACCTCCTCTGTTTTACCAATATTTTCGAACTCCGGAAACTTAATGTTTCCCTTGTCGTAACTTGCAAGTTGTACTTTATAATATAAATCCGGCAATTCTTCTTTTACCGGTACTGTTTGAATTTTCTTTTCTTCGATAATTGTTGGTGTTACAACGAGAGGTTTTTCTTGTGATTTTACAACATCAGGTTCTGACGTTTTAACGACAGGCTTACTATCTATTATTGATGCTTCTATTGGCGCTTTGAGTGCTTCCTTTATTTCAATCTTGGGTTCTTCTTTTATCACTTCTTTGGCAGTTTCATTTGTTGCTACTTCCGCTTTACTCTCTTCAACTGTTTCAATTATTTTTTCTTCTTTTATTATTTCCGGTGTTGGTTCAATTACAGGTTCTGTCTTTGGTGCTTCTTTTTCAACAGAAATATTTTTCACCTTTTTGCTTTTCTTTGTACTCACCATATCTGCCGCTAATAGTGGTACATCATCATCTTTAATAACAATTGGACTAGGAGCTTTTGTTTCTTTTGCTTCATCTGCAGGAGTTTCTTTTATTTCAATTAATGGCGTAGATATGGTCGATGTTTCTGCTATAATTTCTGTAGTCTTTGTATCTTGTAAAGGAGCTGAGTTTTCAACTTTCTGATTTTTTTCTTCAGCTAAAACAATAGCATCCTCTTTAGCTTTTATATCGGGTGTAATAACATTTAAAACACTTCCGACTTTTATTGCATTAGTTGAAATATTATTCCATTTTTTTAAATCTTCCACCGTTACATTATATAATTTAGCTATGGAATACAATGTTTGATTCGATAGTACTTTGTGATTTATGGATGCTTCTTTAGGTGATGTACTATTTTGTAATGGTGCATTTACTTCTGCTTGCTGACTATTAATTTTAACTTCCGGTTTAGTTGCTTCCTCCTGATTTGCGGATGATGGAACAACTATCTTTGGTTTATTTTTTAGAGTAGTAGTAGTTATTTGCGGATTATCTTTTGAAATTACTTTCTTGAGCGAATCAATTTTTGCCTGTGTTATCGGTTCATTTTTAAAGTATACATCACTGTAAGGCAAATTTGATTTTGCTTTATTATCTATTTTAATATTCATGCCCGGTGGTAATTCACCTTGTTTGTAAACTTTATTTTCTTTTAGTTTAAATTTAGCTCCATTCAATTCATAATCTCGAACTTTTACGTCATTTTTTTGCATACCATACGTTGTCAACTCATCAGTAATCTTATTTTCCTGACTTTCAAAGATGACCTTGTAATTATTATTCATCAATAATTTTATTTCAAATTTTCCTGATGAATCAAGATCTACCAATCGTAATTTTTGAGTGGTATAATTTACCATTCTCATTTTAGCATATTTTGCCGGCTTATTGGTAGCCGCATCCGTAACACGACCGGTGAAAATTATGTAATTGTCTAAGGACAAATTATTGGTAGCATTATTCTTAATAGCAAACTGCGCATCTTGTTTTAAATAGATATCCGCCACTACGGAATCTCCGCTGATTCTTCCAAGTGAATTCACTTTGGCGGTAATAGGACGGTAGTTATCTTTTGAAAGTTTTAATGTGAATGATTTATCTTTATCTACTTTAAATGCTGCTATTCCGTTTTCATTCGTAACACCTTCATATACTTTATTACCATTTTCAAATACTTGTACCAAAGCATAATCTACTTTTTTTTCAGTGAGAGAATCATATGTATTTACAATGAGTCTAAGGTTAAACGGAATAAATCTATATACATCAAATCCTCCCTTGCCTCCCATTCGGTTGGAGGAAAAATAACCAGTCTTCACTTCATTGTCGTAGATAATACTAATATCGTCTCCTGCTGAGTTAACAGGTGCGGGTTGCATTTCCACATCCTGCCAAATACCTGTATTGTTTTTTGCTGTGTAAATATCAAAACCGCCAAAACCGCCTTCTCTGTCAGAAGAAAAATACAAGGTGTGATTTTGTCCGTCTTGCACCATAAATGGATTGATCTCATCAGCAGCTGTATTTAATAATTTTCCTGTATTTACGGGTTTTGTCCACTTTCCGTTTTCTAATTTACTTTCCCAGATATCAAAGCCGCCAAAACCACCTGTTTGATTCGATGAAAAATAAAGTGTCTTTCCTTCGGTATCAAATGACGGATTTTTACTGGAGAACGCATCTGCATTAAAAGGGTATGGTTTAACATTTAAAAAATTACCTCCTAAATTATCTGCAAAATATATTTTCTCATTTTTTTGTTTTTCTTTCTTGGAAGAAATTTCTTTGGCAGAAAAAACTACTGCGTTTCCATCCTGAACAAATGATAAACTTGTTATAAGTAGTTTTTGAACTCCGGAATTATATGCTTTTACAGGTTCCAAGAAATTATTGTACTCACGAACTATCTGATAAATTTCATTTGTATGTTCCATACTTTTTGAAACGACATACACGGGATTGGTTCGCAGTACAGCAAGATTCGTTTCGTCCGCATCGGTGTTAAACGTATAGTTTTCCAATTTATAGCTGGCAGTCTGGGAAGAAGCTTTCAAAATCTTTTCACATTGATTTGCCAGGTCCATAACCTTGTTTACATCTCCTGTTTGTGCCGCATACATCAGGTAACCATCTAAAGCTTTTTGGTATTCACCCATCAGTCGGTTAGTATTGGCGTAATTAAATAAGTTTACTTTGGAGGTATTGATGAGCTGACTTTCTTTGTCGTACCATTGCATGGCTGTCGCATAATCTTTTTTCTTCACATACAATTCTGCAATTCTAAATGCATCTTGCGGATCACGTTCTTCACCGTAATATCTTTCCTGGTAATATTGAATAACTTTATCAATACCACCGCTTGCAATCAGTTTACTGATATAGACAGCATCCCATTTTTTTGCAAAAGAGATACTTACTAAAAACATACAACTTAAAAAAATTACTTTTTTCATGTGTTTCTATTTTAGGTTAATGTGCTTCCAGCCAGTTAGAACCAAAACCTGCGCTCACTTCTATCGGCACTTGTAAAGGTAAGGCATTTTGCATTTCATGTATAACGATTTTTTGTATTTCTTCTTTTTCCGGTAAAAAAACATCAAACAGCAACTCATCATGCACCTGCAAAATCATTTTAGATTTGAGTTTATGTGCATTTATTTGTTTGTGTATATTGATCATGGCCACCTTTATCATATCTGCGGCTGTACCTTGTATCGGTGCATTGATAGCATTTCGTTCAGCAAATCCTCGTATAGTCCAGTTGCCCGCGTTAATATCGCGTAGATATCTTCTTCTGTGCAATAATGTTTCAACATACCCTTTTTCGCGTGCTGATTTTATTGTATTGTCCATGTAGTTTTTAATGCCGCGGTATTTTTCAAAATATTGTTCAATTAAGTTAGCAGCATCCGTTCTTGAAATACCTAAACGTTGTGCTAACCCAAATGCTGAAATGCCATAAATAATTCCAAAGTTGACCATTTTTGCCTGACGACGCATTTCGGAAGTAACACTCTCTAACGTAACACCAAACACATTTGCCGCAGTTGCCGCGTGTATATCTAAATTTTTGCTGAATGCTTCAATCATGTTTTCATCTTCACTTATAGATGCTACTATTCGTAGTTCTATCTGAGAATAATCTGCGGACAACAAAATATGATTGTCGTCTTTCTGAATAAAAGCCTTCCTGATTTTTCTGCCGCGCTCTGTGCGAATCGGGATATTCTGCAGATTCGGGTTGACGGAACTTAATCTACCTGTAGCAGCTATTGCCTGATTGAAAGTAGTATGCACTCTATGTGTTTTCGGATTCAGCAAATTTGGCAAAGCATCCACATACGTACTCTTCAGTTTGGTAAACTCTCTGTAATCCAGCAATTTTTCGGCAATCGGATGTTCGTGTAGAATCTTCTGCAACGTTTCTTCATCCGTGGAATACTGTCCGGTTTTTGTTTTTTTACCCGGATACTTGATACCCATTTTTTCAAATAAGATATCTCCTAATTGTTTAGGTGAATCGATATTGAATTGTGCACCACAGGTTTCTAATATTTCATCTTTTAATTTTACAATATCTGTGGCTATCTCATCTGAATATTGTTTTAAAAAATCCATATCGATACGAACTCCTTCAAATTCCATCTCTGTAAGTACAGATATTAAAGGTGTTTCCACATCATAAAATAATTTATGTAAGTGTGTATTGTCAATTTCTTTTTTAAAAACATTATGTAATTGCAACGTGATGTCTGCATCTTCCGCAGCATATTCTTTAATTTTTTCGACAGGCACATCGCGCATCGTACCTTGTTTGGGGCCTTTTTTGCCAATTAATTCTTCTATGGAAACAGGTGTATAACCAAGATAGTTTTCTGACAAAACATTCATGTTATGCTTGGTATCTGCATCTATTAAATAATGTGCCAGCATCGTATCAAAGAAAACACCTTTCACTTCTATATCGTACCATTTTAAAACTAACTGATCAAACTTTATATTCTGTCCAATCTTAGTAATTGATTCATTTTCTAAGACTGATTTGAATTGATGGATTTGTTTTTTTGCTTCTTCCTGATTTGGTGAAATAGGAACATAATATGCTTCGGATGGATGAATACAAAAAGAGATTCCGACTAATTCGCAATTATTTGCATCCACTGAGGTAGTTTCTGTATCGAAACATATTTTATCCGATGCATTTAATTTTTTCAATAACTCATCCATCTGTGCTTGTGTCTCTATGAGGAAATACTGATGTTCTGTGTTATTGATATTTTTTCCGAAGGTTGTTTTTAGCGCATCCGCTGCAAGCAGCTCTTCCTGTGGCTGTTCATCAAACATAGAAGTTTGTGAAGTATTTTTCGGAGCTGCTTGCTTTTTTGCCGCAGCCTCATTCATGGAATAATCTTCTCCTAAAATTCGTTTACCTAATGTCCGGAATTCCAAATCTGCAAAAATTGCTGAGAGTTTCTCTTTATCAAATTCTTTTAATACATAGTCATCTTCATTCCATTCAATCGGAGCATCCGTGATAATAGTCGCGAGTTTCTTTGAAATCAACGCCATTTCTTTATGTTCAATCAATTTGTCTTTTATCGCGCCTTTTACTTCATCTATATTTTCATAAATATTTTCGATAGACCCGAATTGACGAATAAGCATTTTTGCCCCTTTTTCGCCAATACCTTTCACACCGGGAATATTATCTACCGCATCACCCCATAAGCCAAGTATATCTATAATTTCTTTCGGATTTTTTATTTCCCACTTTTTATTTAGTTCCTCCACACCTAATACTTCCGCAGGTTTTCCCATAAATGGTGGTTTATGAATAAAAATTTTGTCTGATGCTACTTGTCCTAAATCTTTATCCGGAGAAACAATATAACATTCAACGCCTTCTTTTGCCGCTTTGACCGCCAGTGTTCCGATTAAATCATCCGCTTCGTAGCCCGCTATTTCTACTACCGGCATATTCATCGCTTTTATAATTTCTTTGATATACGGAATGGAAGCCACTATATCATCCGGTGTTTCCTGCCGGTTTGCTTTATAGAAATCATGTTCTGCTTGTCGGTCTGTTTGTGCTGCAGCATCAAAAACAATAGCGTAATGTGTAGGATTATATTTGGTTTTTATTTCCCAGATTGTATTTAAAAAACCTTGTATTGCAGAAACGTTAAAGCCTTTTGAATTGATTAACGGTGCTTTTTGAAAAGCAAAATAGGCGCGAAATATAAGTGCGAATGAATCGAAAAGATATAGTTTTTTCATAAAATATAATGAAGTAATGTAGAAGTATAATAATGTAACAATTGTCTCATTGCTTCATTAATTAATTATTTGATTGTAATGCTTCCCAGTATTCAGCTGCTCTGCGTGTATGCGGAATGCAGATGCTGCCACCTACGAGGTTGGCAATGGCAAACACTTCATATACTTGTTCTGTAGTGATCCCTGCTTCGTATGATTTTCCTAAATGATATTTTATGCAGTCATCGCAGCGCAATACCATAGATGCTACTAAGCCGAGCATTTCTTTTGTTTTTGCATCTATTGCTCCGTCGGCATACGCATGCATATCGAGATTAAAAAAACGATTGAGCGTCAAATTTTTTTGACTTAAGATTACTTCATTCATTTTAGAACGATAATCATTAAATTCCTGAATTGGATTTTCCATAAAATATAAAAACTATTACCTGTCTAATTTACGACAAATAATAGTTTTAAAAATTGTTTTGAAAGAGTAAGTGTATTATTTTTTCTTTTTGGCTACTTTTCGTGCCTGTGTCCACTCCTCGAACAAGTCGATTCCGCGATGCATAGCCTCTAGTCTGTCGTAGTTTAAAGAGTAGTAAATTTTCTTACCATCTCTGCGTGTACGCACTACATCTACACCTCTGAGTATTTTCAGGTGTTGGGATGTAATCGATTGTTCAATTTTAAGTGTATTGTAAATTACGTTTACATTCACCTCTTTTTTTTCGTGGATCAGTTTGATAATTTTTAATCTCAAATGATGTGCCACTGCTCTCAAAAGCTCTGCAGCTTTTTCGATCTTTTCTGTGTTGAATTCGAAATTTTCCATAAAAACTTTTTTACAATTTAGTTCACTACAAATATATAGAAAATATAGTAAGTTAACATGCAAATAGCATGACTAATGTCAAAATATTTTACGCTATATATTAATAAAACCTATTAAATTGATAATAGTTCAGGAAATATCAGATTATATTATTTGATCAATTCTTCCAACAGTCTTGATATCTCATCCATCCTTTCATGGTCAACAGAATAATAGATGAATTTTCCATCGCGTGAAGTGACAACAACACCGGCACGGCGTAACAAAGCGAGGTGTTGTGAGGCAACAGATTGCTCCAGTCTTAATTTAACATATAAATCGGTAACGGTCATTTTACCTTCTTTGTTTATCATGCGTATCATTTCCTGACGGAGTTTATGGTTAATAGCGCGTAATACCAAAACGGACTTACGTAACACCTGAAAATCAATTTTTAACTCCGGCTGAATGATATTGTTACTGTTTATTGACATGGCTTATCTCTTTAATTTATTATCCTGTTTCAATGAAGTATTTAGTTCAAATATTGTACCAAATAGTAAGAATTGATTTATTACAAAATGGTTGCATGCGGTACAATTGAAATTTATAGTTTATTTTAAACACCTGATTTAACTTGTTCTGTTGTGTGAACCTGTTTGGTATAATTTGGTTCAAAATAGGCCATATCTTCGTACTGACTCTTAACAAATTTTGAAAATGATAACTGGCATAAATCCACCGCGCTTGATATAAACTCATCATATATAATTGCGCTTTCTGAATCCACTTTTCCGGATACTTTAAAAGCCCCGTTGCCGAATATCAGGTATTTTTTATCTTTATAAAAAAGGTCCTCAAAATTCTCATCAATTACTAAATTGGAGAAGGCCTTTGTCTTTTCACCGCTTTTATTAAAAAAAGAAGTAAATACTTCCATTCTTCGTGCATCAATCATAGGTACATATTCATCAAAATCATTCATCTTATACCTAGTCTGCACACCCTTCACCATTGACTCCAAAGTAGATACCGCAATCAAAGGAATACCTAGTGCATAGCAATATCCTTTCGCTGCAGCCGTCGCGATACGCAAGCCCGTATATGAACCCGGTCCTGCGCTAACAGCCACAGCATGCAGTTGTTGGAAAGTGAGCTTGGTTTCCGCTAATAAATCTTCTATCAAAAGATGTAACGTAGCTGCTGCTTTATTGGGCTCAAAGATTTCTTTTGTACTCAAAGATGAACCATCTTTTGAAATGGCTACAGAAGTCACTGCATTTGCAGTTTCTATACATAAGATATACACCGGATTTTCAGACAATGTATTTATTATTTTTGGGCGGTAAGCATTAATTTATATTTAGTGCTGTCGCTTAAGATTTCAATTGCCTTTTTTACGTCTAAATCATCTTTCAGACTATTTGCAATTCTGCCCTTTTCATATGTATAACGGCTGGCAATTTCCTGTTCCAATAATTTTTTAATTTCCGGTTTAAATTTCAATAAATCTTTAGACTTATCATGTTTAATTTGTGCTTCCAAATCCGTAATTACTTTCTGTACATCCTCGGAGTAACTATCATCTTTTATAGATTTTTTTAAATCAGATAATTTCACTTCACTGGAAGTTGTGTAATCATAATCTTTACCTTTTAATGAAGCTATAAACTGATTATATTCTTCATCTGTCATCGTAAAATTATTGCCATCTCTCAATGTTGGATGGTCGTGCTTGTATTGATTTGCAAATTCGAAGAGATGATTATTGGTGTATAATGCAATTGCTATCGGAGATATTCTTTGCTCTTCCGTTTTAATATCCGGCTCCACACCGGCGCCATCTTTCACTACTCTTCCTGATTTTGTTTTAAACTCTTTGCGTAAAGAATCAGGCAATGCATTTGCAATTCCATCAGCACTTCTATGTGTGTAATCAATACGTTGAATGCATCTCCCGCTTGGAATATAATATTTGGAAATGGTTACTTTTAGCTTTGATTTGTATGCAATAGGCTTAGTTACCTGCACCAAGCCTTTGCCATAAGTATTTTGTCCAATCACAATTCCCCGGTCTAAATCTTGAATAGAACCCGAAACAATTTCAGATGCAGATGCTGAACCTCCATCTGTTAATACAGCCAATGGAATATCTGTATCTACAGGCTTTCCGGTAGTAGCATAGGAGAAATTAGCTTCCTGTATTTTCCCTTTTGTGTTTACTATGTTTGTTCCTTTTTCTACAAAAGTATTACAGATATTAATAGCCTCATTCAACAAACCCCCACCATTACCGCGCAAATCAAGCATCACTCCTTTCAGATTCGGATTTTTTTTAAGTTCCTTCAATGCATCCTGAACTTCCTGGGAGGCATTATCCGTAAACATAGTTAGCTTTATGTAACCAATTTTATCATTTACCATTCCGAAATACGGTACATTCTCAATTTTTATTTCTTCGCGATTAAACGTCAATGTTTTTTCCTCATTGGTTATAGCTTTTTTTATTTTGATAGTGATTTTTGTGCCGGGTTCGCCTTTTAATAACTGGCTCACTTCATCAGAATTATATTTGGTAGATACTTTTCCATCTATTTCCATAATGATATCTCCTGCCTGCAGACCTGCCTTTTGGGCCGGATACCCTTCGTATGGATCGGTAATTACTACGTTGTCGCCCATCTTGGCAATACGCGCGCCGATACCTCCATACTTTCCGGTAGTTTGTAACTGATATTCATCCAAATCTGCCCCTGTAATGTAGTTGGTAAAAGGATCTAAACCATCCAGCATCTTGTTAATGCCATCTGTCATTAGCTTATTCGGGTCTACATCATCTACATAATAAGTATTCAGCTCTTTATATAATTGCGTAAACAACTCCATGTTTTTGGCAATTTCAAAATAGCGGTTTTGATCAGCAGCTCGAGCGTTTAATATAAAACACAAGCAAAGAATAGTGAATAGTTTCTTCATCTGTTTCAGTTTTAATTGAGTTTTTACGGATTTTATTTATTTATGAACTTTAAATCTACTAAAAATAGTATTTACGAATGGTTAAAAAATATGAAGAAACTCAGGGAACCGGGTCATATCCGCTTCCACCCCATGGGTGACAGGATAAAATGCGCTTCATAGCCAAATATCCGCCTTTGAATAGACCGTGTTTTTGTAAGGCTTCAATGGCATATGTAGAACAAGAAGGCTGATATCGGCATTTGTTTTCACCTAAAAGTGGTGATACTGAATATTTATAAATTTTAATCAGTGCAATGAAGGGGAAAATCAATATTTTTTTGAGTAGTGTCATTTTGCAAAAGTATTCATTGTTTTAACAAGATAACTAAAAGATAAGTTTCATTACAAGTTAACTAACAATTTACTTAACAACTGCGTCACCACAGCATCTACTGTTTTGAAATCAGCAATAGTTTTTGCTTGATAACTGAGCAGCAAAACTACTTGTTTGTTTTTCTCCTGAAGTAATTTATAAAGTTCATTTTTCTGTAACCGTACACTTTCTCTCATTAATCGTTTGAGACGGTTACGGTCCGGTGCATTTGGAAATAATTTTTTGGAAACCGCAAATGCAAATTGCGCCGGAAAGGCGCAATTCAATTCAACAGTTTTAAAATATATTCTTAAGGTTGGATTTTGTACAAATATTTTAGTGCTGAAAAGCTCTTCAATTAATTTTCTGCTTTTCAGGCGTTCATCTTTTGTGAAAGTAAGCCGTATATGTTTATCTGTTCCAGCTATTATTTTCCTTTTCTTTCGTCAGAAATTGATAATTTTTTTCTTCCTTTTGCACGACGTGCGTTTAATACTGCACGGCCACCTTTAGTTGCCATTCGCTCACGGAAACCATGCTTGTTTTTTCTCTTTCTTACCGATGGTTGAAACGTTCTTTTCATTTTATTTCAATTATTGAATTATAGAATTGCTGAATTGTAGAATGAAATTTCTAAAATTCGTCCCGATATTTTCGGGATGCGAAGATACTATTTTAATTTGAAAATCTGAAAATGAATTGATTTGAAAGTGCTTTTTTATTGCAGAAAATCAATGATTTAACTATTTAGAAAACTATCTGTCATTAACTAATCGGCTAATTTGCTAATTATCAAACTATTATCGGTTCATCGTCATTAAAAACTCTTCATTGCTGCGAGTGCCTTTCATCTGCTGCAACAGGAATTTCATGGATTCTTCCGAATTCATGTCGGCTAAATGGTTACGCAACACCCACATTTTCTGTAAAGTATCTTTATCTAACAATAAATCATCTCTACGGGTAGATGAAGAAACTACATCTATCGCAGGGAAAATACGGCGATTCGACAATTTTCGCTCTAACTGCAACTCCATATTACCCGTTCCTTTGAATTCCTCAAAGATAACCTCATCCATTTTAGAACCGGTTTCCGTTAATGCAGTAGCAATAATTGTCAAAGATCCGCCATTTTCTATATTTCTGGCAGCCCCGAAAAATTGTTTAGGCTTGTGCAATGCGTTAGCCTCCACACCACCGGATAGTACTTTTCCTGACGAAGGTGCTACCGTGTTGTAAGCGCGTGCCAGACGTGTAATTGAATCCAGTAAAATAACTACATCATGTCCACATTCTACCAATCGTTTTGCTTTTTGTAACACAATGCTCGCCACTTTCACATGTCGGTCCGCAGGTTCATCAAAAGTTGATGCTACCACTTCGGCTTTTACGCTACGCTGCATATCCGTCACCTCTTCAGGTCTTTCATCTATTAATAAGATAATTAAGTACACTTCAGGATGGTTTTTTGCAATGGCATTTGCCACATCTTTCAGCAACATGGTCTTACCTGTCTTCGGCTGTGCCACTATCATCCCTCTTTGCCCTTTCCCAATCGGCGTAAACAAATCAACAATTCTCGTGGAATAGTTATTTGCCTCTTGAAATAAGTCTAATTTTTCTGTCGGAAATAATGGTGTTAAATAGTCGAACGGAATCCTGTCTCTGATTTCCTGCGGCGATTTCCCGTTTATAGATTCTACACGCAATAATGCAAAATATTTTTCTCCTTCTTTCGGCGGACGAATATTTCCGACAATTGTATCTCCGGTTTTTAAGCCAATTAATTTTATCTGTGATGGCGAAACATACACATCATCCGGAGATGATAAGTAGTTATAATCTGAAGAACGCAGAAAACCATAACCTTCCGGAATAATTTCCAATACACCTTCGCCTGTAATTACACCATCTAAATCAATATTAAACTCTACTTTTTTCTCCTGTTGAACAGGGTAGTTTACCATTTCAACTGTTTGGTCGCTTTCTTCTTTAGTGTCTGTAATAAAATCTTCTTTTTGTTCTACAAGAGGTTGAAAATCGATAGTTTCTTCGGTTGCTACAATGTCTTCTTTTTTAAATTCTTCATGAAGAGCATTTCTATCTGAAAACGGATTTTCTTTTGATTTCTTTACCGGTACTACTTTCTCTGCCACTTTACGGGGAATGCGGGTGCGTTCTTTTTTCTCTTTTGCCGGATTTTCTTCTGTAGTTTCTGCTTTTGTTACTACTTCTTCCTTGCTGTCTTTCTCTTGCATGTCTTGTTTTTTGAGTATAAGTTCTATTAATTCAGGTTTTTTGGACTTTGTAATTTTGGCTTTTGGAACCAACACCTTTTCAGCTATTTCTTTTAATTCGGGCAATAACATTTCTGTTAATTGGGAAATATCGTACATACGTCGAACTAATTAAGTTGGAAAATGAAAAACATTAAAAAGTGGATTCTGAAATTCGTTCGTGATTGGTCAATAAAACGCGAGGCTATATTGATTGATATTGCAAATAAACGAAATATTTATGAAAAAAGCGCGTTTTGTGTTACTTTTTTTTGAAAAAATGCCGATTTATAAGGTATTTAGGTACTGACTATTTGTTAAAACTTATCTTTGTAAAACAATTCAGAAAAAATGCTCACTGTAGAACAATTACGAAAAGATACCGCTTTTGCAAAAGAACGTTTGGCACACAAAAATTTTAAAGACCTTCATTTTGTAGATGAAATTATTGTACTTGATGATAAACGTAAATTAGTAAAATCCTATCTGGATGATTTTTTGTCACAACGTAATTCATTATCCAAAGAAATTGGCATTCTGATGAAAGATGGCAAAAAAGATGATGCTGAACAATTAAAATTAAAGATTGCAGACATCAAGGAGAATGCGGATAAACTGGAGTTGGAAGTGGCTGAAATGGAAACTGCTATTTTTGAAAAATTAGTTACACTTCCAAACTTCCCGAATGAGCTTGTACCACCGGGAAAAACTCCTGAAGAGAATGAAGTGACGTTTTCTGTATCAGAATTTCCCAAACTCCATGCAGGTGCAGTTCCACACTGGGATTTAGCGAAAAAATACGATTTAATCGATTTTGAGTTAGGTAACAAGATTACCGGTGCGGGTTTCCCCGTCTATAAAGGCAAAGGTGCCGCTTTACAACGTGCTCTGATTACATTCTTTTTAGATAAGGCCATTGAGGCAGGTTACAGCGAAGTGCAAGTACCACACATGGTAAATAAAGATTCTGCATTTGCAACCGGTCAACTGCCCGACAAAGAAGGACAGATGTATCATGCTACGGCTGATGATTTTTACCTGATACCGACTGCAGAAGTACCTATTACCAATCTGTATCGTGATGATATCATCGATGAGAAAAACCTGCCGGTAAAAAATGTGGGCTATACACCTTGTTTCCGTCGGGAGGCGGGAAGTTATGGAAAAGATGTACGGGGTTTGAACCGCTTACACCAATTTGACAAAGTGGAAATTGTACGCATCGAAAAACCGGAAAATTCTTACGCGGCATTGGACGAAATGCTGAAACATGTAGAAGGGTTATTGAAAGCATTGGAATTGCCTTACAGAATTTTGCGTTTATGTGGCGGCGATATGACGTTCTCTTCTGCCTTAACCTATGATTTTGAAGTATTTTCTGCGGCGCAGGAACGTTGGCTGGAAGTAAGTTCTGTGTCTAACTTTGAGACGTTTCAGGCAAACCGTTTGAAATTGCGAACTAAAGATGCAGAAAATAAAAAAGCGTTGGCGCATACATTAAATGGCAGTGCACTGGCTTTACCAAGAATTGTAGCAAGTCTTTTAGAAAATCATCAAACGGAAAACGGCATCAGAATTCCAAAAGTGTTGGTGCCCTACACTAAGTTTGAACTTATTGATTAATTTGATTGTTTTAAAATTATGATTACCATTTCAGAAAAAGCAAAAGAACGTGTACTAAACATGTGGAAAGAAGACAATCTTTCACCTAATTATTTTGTGCGTGTTTCTGTAACGAGTGGTGGTTGCAGTGGTTTAACGTACAATATGAAATTTGACGACCAACAACAATCAAACGATGAGGTGTTTGAGGACAAAGGCATCAAATTAGTGGTTGACCCGAAAAGCATCTTGTATTTGCTTGGCACAGAATTAGATTTTTCTGAAGGATTGAGTGGAAAAGGATTTTATTTCAACAATCCGAATGCATCACGTACTTGCAGTTGTGGTGAAAGTTTTAGTTTGTAATTATCTCGCTGCTTTAAACTGCTCCAAAAATCTTGTATCATTTTCAGAAAGTAAGCGTATATCTTTAATTTGATATTTCAGCATCGTAATACGTTCAACACCCATTCCAAAGGCAAATCCTGAATATTTTTTGGAATCGATATTGCAGTTATCTAGTACTTTCGGGTCCACCATACCACAACCTAAAATTTCTACCCAACCTGAGTATTTACAAACATTGCAGCCTTTCCCTCCACAAATAAAACAAGTCACATCTACTTCGGCACTTGGTTCTGTAAACGGAAAATAAGATGGTCGAACTTTTATTTTTATATCTTGTCCGAATAATTCTTTGACAAAGAAATCCAGTGTTTGCAACAAATCGGCAAAAGATACATCTTCATCTATATACAAACCTTCCACCTGATGGAAAAAGCAATGTGAGCGCGCAGAAATCGTTTCGTTTCTGAAAACACGACCCGGTGATAAAATACGTATCGGTGGTTTCTGGTTTTCCATTGTACGTACCTGTACAGATGATGTATGTGTACGTAATACAATATCAGGATTTACATTGATGAAAAAAGTATCCTGCATATCACGCGCCGGATGATCTTCAGGCATATTTAATGCAGTGAAATTGTGCCAGTCGTCTTCAATCTCCCTGTCTTCCTGCACGGCAAAACCCAATCGCTTAAAAATATCTACTATCTGATTTTTTACAATTTGGATAGGATGGCGTGCTCCAATCGTTGTTACATCACCCGGTAATGTTAAATCAATAGATTCTTTGTTTCCGGAAATATTGTTCTGCAATTTTTCCTGATACGCTGTAAATTTTTCTTCAGCAGCCTGTTTTACACTATTAATTAATTGTCCGAATTCTTTTTTTCGTTCATTGGGAACATTTTTAATTTCTGCAAAAATATCTTTCAGTATATTTTTAGTTCCTAAAAAACGAATACGGAATTTTTCCAAATCTTCCGGAGTAGAAATTTCTGTTTGATTTGCTTCTTTTAAAAGTAATTCCGTGCGTTCAAAAATATCCATGCTCAAAAATAAAAAAAAGAGACGCAAAACACGCCTCTTTCTATGATTGTAATGATTAATTAATTAGAACTTCAATTCATCTAATGTTACAGTATGAGATATTTTAGCATCTCCGGAAGTTAATGTCCCATTGGGACCTGCTCCGTCTACATTTCCAAATACCTGCAATTTTATAGAAACCGGTGTTGTACTCCAGTCGATATCAATTAAACCAAAATTAACCCAGTTCCAACCTTGTCCAACTCTTATGTTATCATTTCTTGTTGCTACTTTGCCTTCATGGTGAGTAATTCCACTTGAGGTAAGATCGTAAATAGGATACATACCTGCAGGTTGAATTTTAGTTAATTCTGCAAAATGCACATCTCCGCTTAGAAAGATAACACCATTTGCCTGAGTGCTTTTAATTAAATCAAGCATTTTTTGTCTTTCCAAAGGAAGAACTGACCAGTTTTCACCACCGTCGTAATTAGAGTTAAATTGTAAGGAAGACATAATAATTCTGACTTTTGCCGGTTTTTTTAGTTCTCCTTCTAACCAAGCCCATTGGGTTGCACCTAAGATAGTAGCATCCGGTGATAACATGGTGTCATAGCCGCTTAGTGCTGCGCCCGGTCCTGATGTTTTGTATGGTGTATGATTCCAGCGTAAATCCAATAAGATGATTTGGACTTTATGTGCATCATCTCCATAGTAATAGGAATCATAAATAGCACCATCCGGACGGTTTGCACGTGGTGCGTCTGCCGGAATATTCCAGAATTTGAAGAACGCTGCTTTTGCAATTGCTTTCACAGGGTTATTGGATGTTCCATCATTTTCTCCCGTATCATGATCATCCCAAATAGGCAATATTTGCGGAATTTTTGCTCTGAAGTTCATGAAATAACCCTTATGTCCCAATTGAGCATACGCAAGATCAATATATTCTTTTGTTCCGGGAGCCAACGCAAAAAAATCGCCGTAAATATTATCACCGCCTGCTATATATAAATCCGGATTCATCTCCAGAATTCTGTTGTATATTTTCATGTCATTCAAATATTGCGCACAGCAGGAACCGAAAGCAATTCTTGAAATCTTATTTTCCTCATTGTTAGTTGCATTATTTTTTGTACAGCCAAATAAAAACGAGGTTGCTACAAATAGTGTAAATAAATTTTTCATTGTTGATTTCTATTAAACTTTTGAAATGTTAGAGTGGCTGTTAGGGCGGCAAATAAAACCATTTTCGCAACCAAACAAATTTATGATTTTTTTGTGAACATTAAATTCACCTATACATCGATTTAACATATTTTTTTCAAATAAAATTCATAAATACTGTGAAAGTTGTAAATCAACTTATATTTTTTAGTTTTGAAGTATGTTTGATCAATTTTCAGCACAGTTATTACATGCATTTAAACAACCACTACCGGGAAAAGCAGCACACGAACTACTAAAACCATATCTGAAAATCAACAAACATCTGGATGCTCCGCAACTGCTGAAACCAAAGGTCGGTGCTGTAATGTCATTAATTTATCCTGTAAAAAATATACCGCATATTTTATTCATTGAGCGGCCGGAATATGACGGAGTCCATAGCGGACAGATTGCCTTTCCTGGCGGCAAGATTGAAAAGACAGATGCCTCGTATCTGGATGCTGCTTTAAGAGAAACTTACGAAGAGATTGGCGTTGAAAGCAGGCAAATAAAAGTCATAGGTGCACTCTCTGAAATATATGTACTGGCGAGTAATTTTATGGTGTATCCGTTTGTAGGGTTATTAAATGACATTCCTGATCTGGTATTAGAAAAAAAGGAAGTAGCTAATACTTTAGAAGTACCGTTGTACCGCTTTTTTGAACCTGAAATTATAAAAGAAAAACCTATAAAGAATGCATTGGGATTTACATTAATGGCTCCTTACTATGATTTAGATGGAAAAGTGTTGTGGGGTGCCACCGCTATGATGGTGAGCGAATTGTGCGCTGTTATCAAAAATCAAAATATTACGATGAATTACTAGCCAAAAACTATCGGGCATCTACATTAAAAGACAGATGCATGGCATTATCAGTAGCCGGTGTGGCTATTTTTTTTTTGATCTTAAAGGAGAATAAAATAAACGTGAGCAACATTGACAATCCGAGTTCAAATAACATCAGATACAAATTCCCCCAGCTTTGCAAAAAATAAACTATTCCGATAAACATTACATTAACAGCAATCAAGATAAAAGTTGCCATTACATGCGAAAACCCTAAATCAATTAAGCGGTGATGAATATGATTTCTATCTGCTTCAAAAGGAGATTTTTTATTTAGTATTCTCAATGTAAAAGCACGTAAGGTATCATACAAAGGAATTATTAGAATGGCAATCGCCATTGCCGGTGCTGCCACAATCTTTATGCCCTCACTGCTGCCTGAGCGCAATACTACTTCATTCTGCTCAATAAACTGTATGGCCATAACCGCTGCCAATAATCCAATGGATAAACTGCCTGAATCTCCCATAAAGATTTTTGCGGGCGTGTAATTGTATTTCAGAAACGCAAATACTGCACCACTCATTGCGGCAGCGAGAATTGCGTAATCAAAAAAGCCATAATAGTAGAACCAGGAACCAAATGTAACTGACATTAGAATACAGATACTGCCAGCCAGCATATTAATCCCATCAATAATATTAAATGCGTTAATGATAAAAATGATGGTAACCACCGACAGAACTATACTGAAAATCTCCCCTATATATGAGATACCGAATAATCCGTATAAACTGGTAATACGGATATCTCCGAGAATGACCACAATGCAGGCGGCAAAAATTTGTCCTATAAATTTTTTGGAGGCAACTAACTCCACAATATCATCTTTGGCGCCTAACATGAAAGTAAAACACAGTGCTGCTAAAATATATCGCATCCCATTTGAGGGGTAAAATCTTGCAAACAAACAAAGGCTAATCATAAATCCTCCGAAAATAGCAACACCTCCTAATGTTGGAGTAACACCATAATGTGATTTTCTTTCGCTCGGCGAGTCAAACAGATGTTTTATATTGGCTACCTTGATAATGGAAGGTATAAACATGTACGTAAGAACAAAAGAAGTCAACAAAGCAGAAGCTAGTTTTATGTAATCGCTGTGCATACGTCGTTAGTCCACCAAAGTTAATAACAATTATTTAAAAATCGTTAAAATTGTGCAAAGTTTGAGAGCAAATTGATGTAAGTCAAATTTACAGCTTCATTTGAAAATATATTTTCTGCTCGTTTTCTTGCATTTTTGCCTATTTGAATTTTATATGTTTTTTCTGCAGCAATAAATCTTTCCATGCTTTCTTTCAGTGAAATTACATCTGCTGCTCTACATAAGAATCCGCTTTCGCCATCAATAACTGCATCTTTACAACCCGGCGCATCCGTGGTGATGCATGGCTTTCCCATTGCCATTCCTTCTAAAATAACCCGAGGCATACCTTCTCTGTAAGATGGGAGCACCACACAATCTGTTGCACAAATAAATGGTCGCGTATCTTTGGTATGTGTGTGATAAATAATACTTTTTTGCCTAATCCAATCTTCTAATTCTTCTTTTTTGATAGCTGTTGGATTATCGTTATCAATATCACCTAAGACATGAAACTCTGCATTTTCATTCTTTTGCAGAATCTGTTTCGCAGCATCTACATATTCATAAATTCCTTTGTCTTTTAATAGTCTCGCTATCATCAAAAAACGAGTAATTCCATCTTCATTTTTTTTAGAACAAAAATCAGGATGAAATTTTTGTATATCGATGCCTGAGCCGGCAACCAGCTGAACTTTATGTTTATCAACTAATTTATTACTTACAAAAATCTCTATATCATCGTTATTTTGAAACAACACTTTGTCCGCAAAGGAAAATGCGAAACGATATAAACTGTGTGCCACTTTGCTTGCTAAACCATTGTTTAAAAAAGTATAACCTAAGCCTGTTACTGTACAAATAGTTTTTGTACTGGTAAATCTCGCAGCAAGTGTACCATAAATATTTGGTTTTATGGTGTATTGTAACACCACATCTAAGTGTTGTTGCTTATAAATTTTTCTGAATTCATTCAACAATCTCACGTCATTAAATGGATTGGTTCCTTTGCGTGCTAAATTTTGCACTTCAATAAATTCAATATTGTTTTGTCTTAACAGATCGGTGTATTCATCATTTGGTGCAATAGCAATCACATGATGTCCTTCATTTTTTAACGCATTAATCAGTCCAACCCGGAAATTATAAATATTGAACGCGGTGTTTGCTACAATGCCTATGTTGAGTGGTTTGGACATGTTTCAACAAATATAATTCTTATTGCACGCAAAGACGCAAAGAGCGCAAAGTTTTTATTTCCAGTTCGTAAGCTAAAACCAACGGTAATAATGATTTCCTGTTTTGTTAACAGAACTGCATACTGCTTGCTTTATACTGCATAGTAAGAGCTTAGTCCATATACTTTCGCCAAAAATTTTGGAATACTATCAACGCCCAGATTTGCGCATGCACGTCACCCGGATTATTTGAGAACAATTGTATTTTCAATTGTTGTATCATTTCTAACTTAAAAATCCCTTGTTGTTTGATATAATCATCGCTTAACCAATCATTCAGAATTTTATCTTTCAAGTCTGTTCTGAACCATTGCAGTAATGGTACTTCAAATCCTTTCTTAGGGCGATTGTATAATTCTTTCGGCAACACCTCACGAAAAGCATCCTGCACAATTTTCTTTTTCATTGTGGAATTAATCTTGCTTGTAACGGGCAACGAAAATGCAAATTCCACAATTCTGTAATCCAAAAACGGCACCCGCACTTCGAGTGAATTACGCATACTCATTCTGTCTACTTTCACCAGCATATCATAAGGTAGCACCATATTTACATCTGCCAGTAAATTATCATTTAACGTTCCATCAAAGTTTACAAAAGATGAAAAATGCTGACGTGTTTCTATAATTTCCGACATTGCCGCATCTACTTTGTCATTCAACAATTTCTCTGAAAAGGACAAATCGTTGATGCAACACCATCGCCACCATCGCTCCGATGGCGACAAATCCATGCCCATAGAAAAGCGTTCTAACTGACGGATTTTGTTGCCTATATTTCCGCTCCTTGACTTTGGAAGTTTTTCCCAAACTGGTTGCAACAAATGAATAGCTTTTGCCTGCCATCCACCATTGCGCATTCGCCACTCGCCATAATGTTTGTTATAACCCGCAAATAATTCATCGCCTGCATCCCCGGATAATGCTACGGTTACATGCTGACGTGTGAATTTTGATAAGATATTTACCAATAATGCTGAAGAATCTGCAAACGGTTCATCCGTATAATCTAACAGTTCATGTAAACTCTGAAATAAATCGTCGTTCTTTAATTTGAAAACAGTATGATTGGTATTGAAATGTTTGGCAACTAAATTTGCATATGGTGTTTCATCAAAAAAATCATTGCCCTCAAAACCAATGGAAAAAGTATTGAGATGTTGTGTGTGGCGCGCTGCCATGGCGGTCACTACAGACGAATCGATACCTCCACTCAGGAACGCACCCAACGGCACATCCGCAATCAGGCGCAAGCGTACCGAGTCATCCATCAACTCTATGAGTTTTTTCTTTTGTTCTTCGTACGACAATTGATTTTGTTCTGCTGCTAATGCATTATATGGAATCGTATACCATTTGCTTACTGCATACTGCATACTGCATACTTTTATAAAAGAACCAGGTTCAAGTCTCTGAATATTTTTAAATATTGAGTTCTTGCCAGGAATATAATTGAGCTGAAAATACAGACTCACCGAACTCCATCTGATTTCTTTTTTGACGGGAAACTGCAAAATGGATTTTAGTTCAGAGCCGAAGAAAAAATAATCTTCGTCTGCATAATAGTATAAAGGCTTGATGCCGAAACGATCACAGGCAATAAATAAATCATCTGTTTCTTTATCGTGAATGGCAAATGCAAAAAAGCCGTTCAGTTTGTGTAAAAAACTTTCACCGAAATGAATGTAGGCATACAGCAGTACTTCTGTGTCGGAATGTGTTTTGAATTGCACGCCTTTTTGCAGCAATTCATTTCTTATGGTTTGATAATTGAAAATTTCGCCATTGAAAATGATAGAATATCTTCCTGATGCATCGTATTGCGGTTGATTGGCGGCGACTGAAGTATCAATAATGGATAGGCGTGCATGTACCAAAGATGCTTTCCCAATCGTTACAAAATTCTGATTATCCGGACCGCGTTTATTTAAGGAAGTAGCGGCATTTTGCAACCATTGATGTTCTACAATTTTATTTTTAAACGAATATGCCCCTGCAATTCCACACATTTTAATTTACAATTTACGATGTACAATGTACGATTTTTCTTATCACTTTTTGATGCCAAAAAGTTACAAAAAGCATTTATAATGTTTAAAAGTAATTCGGATACTTGTTTGTTTGTTGGAAACCAACAATGGCGGAAGAGGGACTCTGCGTTGTTGAACTTACGCAGAGTCCACTACGTGAGACTCTGCTGAGAAAAAAAGGAGGCTGCATTGCTGAACTTACGCAGAGTCCACTGCGTGAGACTCTGCTGAGAAAGAAAATCCGGTCAAAGACCCGGAGATTTATTACACACGGGTCATCCTGCGGAAGACTCGCACGAGATAGAACCTTTGATTCCAAGCAGAGTCTCTTGAAAAGGACTCTGCGTTGTTGAACTTACGAAGAGTCCACTACGTGAGACTCTGTTGAGAAAAAAAAGTGAATAGTGAATAGTGCGAAAAAATATATCCTTCGCTACTCACGCGAGACTCCTGTCTCGTGTATGTTTAAAAAAAACAATCTTTGATTGGATGGATGTTTAGTTATAAGAATCCGGTCAAAGACCCGGAGATTTATTACATACGGGTCATCCTGCGGAAGACTCGCACGAGATAGAACCTTTGATTCCAAGCAGAGTCTCTTGAAAAGGACTCTGCGTTGTTGAACTTACGCAGAGTCTACTACGTGAGACTCTGCCGAGAAAAAATTTAAAAAATTATTAAGACAAAACGAATTATTTGGCAAGATTTCTCCTGCGCTCGAAATGACAGGAAGTCTAACTATTTCTCGAATCTTCTCCCCAATTCAACTTTTCACGCAATGTGCTTAGGTAAGAACTTTCCGGCATACGCAATAGTTTGAATGAAAACCCTGCTTTTTTTACAGCAAGCTGAAAGGTATTGTCGATATTCACCGAGCGTGAATCTATGGAACATAAAAAATTATTGCTGCGGCATTCTACTTCAAACGACAACACCGTATTGTCTGCAATGATGATAGGGCGTGCATTCAGGTTGTGCGGTGCTACCGGTGTCAGCACAAAGGTACCGGACGTAGGAAACACAATTGGTCCGCCGCAACTCAGCGAATACGCGGTAGAGCCTGTCGGCGTGGCGATAATCAGTCCATCTGCCCAAAAAGAATTTAAAAACTCTCCGTTCAGATATACGTGCACCACAATCATCGATGAAGAGTCTGTTTTGTGAATGGTAAATTCATTCAACCCATAGTTAACTTCACCAAAAACGGGTCTGCTGGTTTCCACACTAATCAGTGTTCTATCTTCTATGGAATAGGTATTTTGCTCAATAGATTCAATCAGTTCTTTAATTTCTTCCTTGTGAATATCCGCTAAAAAACCGAGTCTGCCCATATTAATACCGGCCACCGGAATTTCGCTGTCGCGTACCAAATGCAGTGTATCTAATAAAGTACCGTCGCCGCCTAATGTAATTAGTAAGTCGATGTTTTTTTTAACGTCCTGATGATTCTTAAACGTATTTATTTTTTGTTTGGGAAGATGTTTTTTGAGTGCTTTATAATATTCATCAAAAACAAAAAATGTGATTTTTTTATTAGAAAGTTGTGCAATCAATTCCACTACATACGGAATATGCTCTTCTTTTAAAACACGACTGTAGATTCCTATGGTCATTCTATTAGCATTTAGTAGGCAAGTAGGCAGTAAAGCCAAAAATAAAATGAACTGCATACTGCATAGTCATTTACTGCATACTAACCTAAAGCGGTTGCTCGAAATGTAAATATACGCCTTTCTTTAAATATCTGTTTATACTATATT
>DAORIK010000002.1:62094-81318 GCA_035438465.1 Chitinophagales bacterium
GGTTGCTCGAAATGTAAATATACGCCTTTCTTTAAATATCTGTTTATACTATATTCTATACGAAAAAGCTTGGAATTAAAGGTCACAAAGTTCAATCCTACGCCATAACCAAACTGCCATTTATTTTTATACTGGTTGTTTTCTGTAAAATATTTATCCCACACATAGCCCGCATCAAAATATGCTGTTAAATACAAATTGAGTGGTAAATATGCCAGTGACGAATTTAAAATACCGGCATTTTTCCCTTTAAACTTTTTAATCTTGCTCATCTGAAAACTAAATACACGGAAACGGTATTCATTCTTAAACAATAAGGAATGCTGACCGTCTATTACATTTAATTCATAGCCTCGGATAGCATTTTCTTCATAACCAAATGATTTAATATATTGCAAATTATAAGGCTGCTTTAATGGCCACGAAAATTGCCATTTTATCATAGCGGCGGCTGAAAACCGCGGCTGTTTTTTCCAAAGAAAATATTTGCTGAACTGAAAACTTACCGTAGTCATACGGGTTTTCATAAACCCTAAACCATAATTTATAAAACCGGCTTGTAAGTACCAGCCTGCCGTCGGATACGTTCGCACATTTCTGTAATCCGCTACGTACGCATATCCGATTTTAAAATATTGTTGTCTTTTTTCTCCTAAAAAATAATTTGGATTTGCCTTGTAAGCAGAATCACCAATTGCTGAAAGTCCATATCCTGTGCTGAAAAAATGGGTAGTGTGAATCTGTTTTCGGTAAGATATTGTAGGTGTTACTTCAATCTTCTGAAATTGCCAGGATTTTCCTAAATCCAGATATGTTAGTTCATCATTGATAGTATTAAATGCAACATGTTTGGTACGGAGCATAGTAAAAAAAATAGATAAGCCAACTTGTTCTTTTTTCCTGTTGAATTGTGGAATGGCATATCCAATATCCAATCGTTGAGCAAATCCGAAGCTCATTCCAAATTGTAATACATCATTTCTGCCTGTTAGATTGCGCCAGTTTACTTGTGCACCATATTGCAATCGTTTAAAATCATGATTACGCTGTTTCCACCATTCTACCACGTTACGGTCTACAAATTTTATTATCGGCACCGGAATAATTACCCAGCGTTCACGCAATTGAATAATTAAATCTAAACTATCGTTTTCCCAGTTTTTAATATTGACATTTACTTCGTTAAACAAGCCTATATTAAAAATATTTAAGCGTTGCTGTAAGAGTGTCGCATCCATTTCATTGGCAGGGAAAGAATCATTTTCGTGAATTGTCATCTCCCGGTGAATAACAAATGCCTTAGTTTTTTTATTTCCAATGAATGTAATATGTCTGACTTTCAGGTATTGAATACTATCTTGTGCCTGTGACAAGAAAGATGAAAAGAGCAGAAAACAAAAAACAAATTTTTTCAAATAATAAATATTAGTACAAAGGTAAGTTTTAGTAATCAGCGTCAAGCGGTAATCGAAAGATTTTATCTTAAAAAATTTGATATAAAAATAAGCCTGCAACCTGTCCGAACATACCCACCATAAATCCGGTATATACTTCTCTCATTGTATGTGCGTTCAAATATAATCTTGCAGAAGCTATTGCACCTGTAAGCACTACTATCGCTAAGAAATAGTAGCTCACATCAGAAGGGGAAATAAATACAAGTAACAGCACAGCAGTAAGTGCTCCGCTGATGGCCACCATGTGTAAACTCAGCTTCTGGAAAATATTAATTACAAAAGAAAGGCACAAAGAAACAACAGCACCCAACATAAAAATACTCATCACTACAGGGTATTTTAACGACTGGGATGCTTTATAAAACCATAAATAAAAAATTATGGTGATAACCAGTGGAATAATTCGCTGTTGTTTGTCTTGCAATTCAACACTATTTACCAAATCCAGCTTTATCAAAAGAAGTATCGCAATAAATGGCATCAAAAATGTTTGAAACGTGACATTTAAGACCGTTAAAACAACTGACATTCCAGCAAATGAAAACGGATTTGAATACAACAATAATAAAATAAACCAAGTCGGTATCAGAAGCGGATGAAAGATGTAGGATAGTATTTTAGAGATATTTTTTACCACGATAATATTTTTGAATAGATGCTGAAACAATCCCGGAATTAATTCGGGACAGCGTGACATTCGTTTACAATTCTTTTCTTAATCGTGCAACCGGTATATTTAATTGTTCACGATATTTTGCTACTGTTCTGCGTGCAATATTGTAGCCTTTTTCTTTGAGTTGCTCCGTTAAAAATTCATCGCTTAAAGGCTTTGATTTATCTTCCACAGAAATCAAATCTTCCAGTATTTTCTTTACTTCGCGGGTAGAAACCTCTTCGCCTCCTTCCATCTGCAAGCCTTCTGAGAAAAAATGTTTTAACGAAAAAACACCAAATTCAGTTTGGCAATATTTGCTGTTTGCCACGCGCGAAACAGTTGAAATATCTAATGAAGTAATTTCAGCAATATCTTTCAGAATCATGGGACGCAGTTTCATTTCATCACCTGTCAGAAAATAGTCGCGCTGGAAAAATACAATTGCTTCCATAGTTACAAACAACGTATGCTGGCGTTGTTTTATCGCATCGATAAACCATTTTGCCGCATCAATTTTTTGCTTGATAAAAACCACGGCTTCTTTTTGTTTTTTATCTTTCATGCTTCCTTTCCCGTATGACGTCAGCATTTCCTTAAACGAATCACTGATGCGCAAATCGGGTGCATTTTTTCCATTTAATAAAACTTCCAGTTCCCCGTTATTATTTTCAACTGTAAAATCCGGAATAATAGTCTGATGATTAACTGTACTTGCTGTTTCACCTGCACCTCCCGGTTTTGGGTTTAGATGTAAAATAATATCGATGGCGGCTTTCAGCGTCGCTTCATCAATATCTAATGATTTTAATAATTTATCATAATGTTTTTTCGTAAACGCATCAAATTGTGTGTTAATGATTTTCAATGCCAGTTTTACTTTTGGATTTTGTTCTTTGCGCTCGAGTTGTATTTGCAGGCATTCCTGCAGGTTGCGCGCACCCACTCCAGGAGGATCAAAGCGATGAATCGTACGCAATACTTCTTCAATTTCCTCCACAGTTGTAGTTACATTCTTCTGAAATGCCAAATCATCTACGATGGCATCCAATTCTCTGCGCAAATAACCATCATCGTCAATACTTCCAATCAACTGGTCGGCAATCTGCCATTCATGTTCATCCAAATCTAATAAATGCAATTGCTCATCTAAAAAATCATGGAATGTTTTTCCAACGGCAAATGGTGTAGATTTCTTTTCTTCTTTTCCTCTGTAGTCATCTCCGCCGTCATTGTTATAATCTGTATCGTCTTTAGTATATTCCTGTACATCTAAGCTATCTGCAAAATCATCTTCACTGGTATCTTCGTAGTTTTCATCATCATCGTCGCGGATTTGCTCCGGTTCTGATAAATCTTCTTTCTCGTCATAATCCGATAAGCTTTCCTCCAAAGCCGGATTGATCTCTAATTCTTCTTTGATGCGTTGTTCTAAATTTGCGGTTGGTACTTGTAATAACTTCATCAACTGTATCTGTTGCGGAGACAACTTCTGAAGCATTTTTTGTGATAAACGTTGATTGAGCATGTATGGATTTCAGAATTGAGATTTACAAATTATGATTTAAATTTACTACAAAAACGGTTAAAACTCGGCACTTTTCGGGTAACGTGGAAACGGAATGACATCGCGGATATTGCCCATTCCTGTTACAAACAACACCAAACGTTCGAAGCCTAAGCCAAAGCCTGCGTGTGGACAAGTCCCGAATTGTCGTGTTTCCAGATACCACCAGATGCTTTCTTCTTCGATGCCAAACTGATGCGCACGTTTTTTTAGCTTTTCATAATCTTCTTCGCGTTGAGAACCACCAATGATTTCGCCAATACCGGGAAACAATACATCCATGGCACGCACTGTTTTTCCGTCTTCACTCAGCTTCATATAAAATGCTTTAATGTGTTCAGGATAGTCCGTTAAAATAACAGGTTTCTTGAAATGTTTTTCAACTAAATAACGTTCGTGTTCTGATTGCAAATCGGTGCCCCAATCTACCGGAAACTGAAATTTCTTTTTTGCATTCTTTAAAACTTCAACCGCTTCTGTATAAGTTAAACGTTCAAATTTATTTTCTACAACGAATTTTAATTTCTCAATTAATCCTAATTCACTGCGTTCGTTTGTGGGTTTTTGTTTTTCTTCCTCTGCAAAACGTGCATCTAAAAACTGTAAGTCATCCGCACATTTTTCTAAAGCATACTTTACTAAATATTGTAGAAAATCTTCCGCTAAATCCATGTTGTCCACTAAATTATTAAACGCCACTTCAGGTTCTATCATCCAGAATTCTGCCAGGTGGCGGGATGTATTGGAATTCTCCGCTCTGAAGGTTGGACCAAATGTATAAATTTTTGACAATGCCATCGCGCCCAATTCTCCTTCTAACTGTCCGGAAACAGTAAGGTTGGTTTCTTTGCCGAAAAAATCTTGTGCATAGTCAACTTTCCCTTCTTCTGTTTTTGGCGGATTTGCTGCATCTAAAGTAGTTACACGAAACATTTCGCCTGCACCTTCAGCGTCAGAACCTGTAATAATGGGTGTATGCAGATAATAAAATCCTTTATCATTAAAATAATTATGAATGGCAAAAGCCAGCGCATGTCGAATTCTTAAAATTGCGCCAAAGGTGTTGGTGCGTGGACGCAAATGAGCCTTTTCTCTCAGAAATTCAAACGAATGTTTTTTAGGCTGAATCGGATATTTTTCAGCATCTGCTTCTCCTAAGATAATTATCTTTTCTACTTTTACTTCCACCTTTTGATTGCCTTGTGATGCTATCAATTTTCCATAAATCTCTAAACACGCGCCCGTGTTTATTTTTGCCAGAATATCATCAGTGATTGTTTCCGCTTCCACAACCGCTTGTATGCTGTTTATGGTTGTTCCGTCATTTATATTAATGAATGTCACATTTTTACTACTCCTTTTGGTACGCACCCATCCGCGTATAATTACGTCACTGTCAATCTTTGCTTCCTCTAAAATCTGTTTAACATAAATCTTGCTCATACCTTAAAATTAAACCTCAAAAATAAGGTTTTTTAATCAGCATACAGAATAGGAACTTTCAAGATAATTATGATTTAACCTGAATACTATAAAACCTTAGGCATGTCGGTCTATCTATTTAATTAGAACAATTCCTTATCTTTACAACAAATTTTTACAGTTATGAGTTATATTCCGGTATTAGATTTGACTGATTATTTATCAGGTGACGAAACAAGAAGACAAAAATTTATTCAAGGTTTTGGAAAAGCGTATTCAGAAATAGGGTTTGCCGCTATTGAAAATCACGGTATTCCACAAGACCTTATCAATAAATATTACAATTTGGTAGAGCAGTTTTATGCTTTGCCACTTGAAACCAAATTAAGCTATGAAAAGGTGGAATATGCCGGACAGCGCGGCTATACCTCATTTGGCAGAGAAAAAGCAAAGCAAAGTGAAGTGGCCGATTTGAAAGAATTCTGGCAAGTTGGACAATATATTGAGGACGGTGAAGTGATGCCTGTGGATGATTATCCGGATAATATAGAAGTGGCTGAATTACCCGATTTTAATGAAACCGGCAGACAATTGTACAAGAGTTTCGAAAATTCAGGCAGGCATTTATTACGTGCTATTGCCGAATATTTAGGATTAGATGTGAACTATTTTGACCCCAGAATCCATAATGGGAATAGCATCCTGCGTGCCATACACTATCCTCCAATTACACAAGAGCCTAAAACGGCTATTCGTGCAGAAGCACACGAAGATATTAATCTGATTACATTACTGGTAGGTGCCAGTGCGGACGGTTTGCAAGTGCAGGATGTAGAAGGTAACTGGCATGATGCAAAAGCGGAACCACAGCAGATTATGGTAAATGTGGGTGATATGTTACAACGATTGTGTAATAACAAGTTAAAATCTACCACACATCGGGTAGTGAATCCACCGAGAGAGAAATGGAATACCCATCGTTATTCTATTCCATTTTTCTTACATCCAAGAAGCGAAGTAAAACTGGATTGTTTGGAAAGCTGTGTGGATGCTGAACATCCGTTGGCTTATGAACCAATCACCGCCGGTGAATACTTAGATGAACGTTTGAGAGAAATTGGCTTGAAAAAATAATTTTAATTAATCAATTAGCTAATTAGCTAATTAATAGACTATGCCTTCTTCCTTTTCCATAAAACTCGGAGATTTCTTATACAAGAATGCATTTCCGATTTACAATATTATTTATCCGTTCTTTAAAAGAAGACAGGACAAACAGGATATTGCATTGATGCGGCAACACATCAAAAAAGGAGATATCGTGCTGGATATTGGTGCAAATATTGGCTTTTATACAAAAATACTTTCCGAACTAGTTGGTGAAACCGGGAAGGTTTATGCTTTTGAGCCTGACAAAAAGAACTTTTCATACTTGCAGCAAAACGCTGGCAATCTAAAAAATGTTGAGTTGATAAATAAAGCTGTAAGTGATAAAACCGGTATGATTACTTTGTATCAGTCTGATTTATTAAACGTTGACCATAAAACATATGCTACAGAAGGTTACACTTCAAAAACTGAAATTGAATGTGTTGCAATAGATGATTTCATTCCAAACCACAACGTGGATTTTATAAAAATAGATATTCAGGGATTTGAATATTTTGCATTTAAGGGAATGAAAGAAATTTTTAATGCAAATGATCATCTAAAAATTATTACGGAGTTTTATCCTCTTGGTTTATTCAACGCAAAAATTAATGCTGTTGATTTTTTTGAACTACTCTGGGAAAATGGTTTTGTAGTTTACAAAACAGAAAATGAGATAATGCGTGAATTTTTAAAATCCGATATTGAAAAATACACCGCCGTAAAAGATGAGTATACTTTTGTAGATTTATTTATTGAAAAGAAAAAATAAAATGGCAAAACAACAGCCCTTAAAAAAGCAACTTTCTGTTCAAAAACCGCAGATAAAAACAAAGCCCGTTGGCAATAAATCAGCTAATGCTTCTAAAAATATATATGATTATCTGGAAGCACATTTTTCAACGAAGAGCAGATTTTATCTTATTCTTTTAACAGGTCTTGCCTTTCTATTTTCAATAATGTGTTTTGATAATAAAATATCTATCACAAACGATGATGCGTTATACATAGAATCCGGTGCAAAGTATGCCCGTGCATTTTTCGCAAAAGAAAGCTGGTACACAGCCAATGCTCCATTGTATCCTATTATATTAGGATTGCTAATTAAAATAATTGGAGTACGCCTTATGTTGCTTAAACTATTCTCTGTTGTTTGTTTTAGCACAGCTGTTCTATTTATTTACAAGGCCTTTGAGAAGAGAATACCTTATATTATTCTTATTCCGGGATTACTTCTGACAGCGATTAATTTTCATTTTCTCATTTACGCAAGTCTTACATATACGGAAACATTTTCATTAATGATATTTGGAATCTGTTTTCTTTATCTTTTTAGAATCTTTGAAAAACTGGATACCGATACCTATAACTTTAAAAAAAGTATTCCATTGTTTTTGCTAGCGGGATTTTTATGTTTTTTAATGATGATTACCCGTAGTGTAGCACTCGCCGCCATTGGTGTGCTTGCGTTGTTTCTTGTGTACAGAAAAAAATACAAAGAAGCTGGCGCCTCTGTTGCAGGATTCATGATTTTTTATGTTTTATACAAACTGGCAATCACCTATATCTGGAAAGTTGATGCTTCACAATTTGCGATGCAAACTCAGTTAATGTTTCAAAAAGATGTACACAACCCACAGTTAGGCAACGAAGATTTTGCAGGATTTATTACCCGTTTTTGGCAAAATTGTCAGATATATATTTCTTCACGTTTTTATTATGTGCTGGGCTTCCGCGAAGAATTATCGGAAAATAATATACCGCTTACCCTTTTTTCAATTGGGTTAATAGTATGGTCAACTGTATTGATGCATAAGAAAAAACAATACGTATTATTATTTACATCTTTATTTGTTATTACGTTATTAGCGGTTACATTCATTTCTCTAAATGTAATTTGGGGGCAGTCAAGATTAATTATGTTGTACCTGCCTTTTATCTTGTTTTGTCTTTTTTACATATTTTATTTTTACGGACAACAATTTAACTTCCTGCAAATAATCTATCCATTTATTTTCTTTATTCTGTTTTTTGTGAGTATTTCTGCTACATTAAAGATTGCCAAAGAAAAGTTACCCATCTTTATTGAAAATTTATCCGGTGATCCTACTTATGGTTACACACCGGACTGGCAGAATTATATTAAAATGTCAGAATGGTGTGCAAAAACATTTCCGAACGAAACAAAATCCATTGCCGTTCGAAAAGCTCCTATGTCTTTCATATTTTCAAACGGTAAAGAGTTTTATCCAATTTACAGCACGCCTACACAGAACGCGGATACTTTACTTATGCCATTAAGGGAATCTAAAGTTAACTACCTGATGACTTCAGAACTTCGCGCTAATCCTGACATGTATGTAGAAGGACAGATAATAGGCACTATGCATCGTTACGCATATTATATACAAGAAAAATATCCGAATGCTTTTCAATTTGTTCATCAGGAAGGAGATGTGGAAGAAGCTGTGTTGTATAAAATAAACTATGCTTATATAGATTCTGTAAAGAATATCAGTCGATAAAAGCATTTCTTGTATTGTCTTTCTTATATTTGTTTAAAATATAATACTATGAAAAAGATATTCTTTGTTCTATTGATTGGTGTGTTAGTTGTTCCATTTTTATTTACAACAACATCCTGTACCCCTAATAATAATCCAATGCCTATTCATGATACTATTTACATACGCGACACATTACACACTCATGATACGGTAGAATGCACAAACTGTTTTGGCGCTGTTGGTTGTTATCTATTTAACGGAAATGCAAATGATACATCCGGCAATGGAAATCATGGTACAGTTATTGGTGCAACACTTACAACTGGTCACAAAGGAAATGCAAACAGTGCCTATTATTTTAATCAAAGTGCTGATACAAGAATTGAACTTCCAAATTTGGGAGTCTTTGATAATACCGGAGAACTATCTGTAAGTGTTTGGACAAATACCAGCAGTACAAGTTCAGGTGGAAATACCATAATAAATACTACTCCTGATGAGGTAACCGGCAGATTTATGTTGACAATAAATTGGACTGGCAACCCTGTTAATACAAGTATCTTTGATTATGGTAATATTTCTACAGGCAGATTAGTATCGCCAGCTGCTGCTATTGTTTATAATACTTGGGAACACTACGTTTTTGTAAAAAGTACAGTAGGGAATTTTATGAAAATATATAGAAATGGTGTTGAAATTGCAACAAAAACAGGAGGGGCAAGCATCTCAAACAAAAATAAAATTGTTGTTCTTGGAGGCAGCCCTGCAAATAGCATCCATACCAACCAACTTTTTAAAGGCAGCTTAGATGATTTAAAAATATTTAACAAAGCACTTTCTGCCACAGAAGTATTAACTATTTATAATGCCGAGAAATAATACTATCCTTTTATAATAGAAGCCACACTAAGTTATATAATGTGGCTTTTAATTTTACTGTATGTTTTTTGTATTTTTGCAAAGAAATGAATGAGCATCTTTCACACTTAGACTTGCCGGAAACAACACTGGAGCACAGAAATATTATTCTTAACAAACCTTTTTTGAAAAGAATTTATGTTGAATGGTATACTGCTTTTAAAAATTATAGCGAGCAACAATCCTTAACAGGCAAAATAGTGGAGATTGGTTCCGGTGGCGGTTTTATCAAAGATATTTATCCTGATGTAATTACTTCAGATATTATGCCTTTATCCGTTTGTGATATGCAATTCTCTGCGGAACAAATGCCTTTTGAAAACAATTCTGTGAAAGCAATCTTCATGCTGAATGTATTGCATCATATTCCTGACAACGAAAAATTTTTCCGGGAAGCACAGCGCGTTTTAAAAAAAGACGGGTTTGTTTACCTGATTGAACCCGCCACTACGTGGTTTTCAAAATTTATTTATAAAAATTTTCATCACGAACCTTTTGATGAAAAAAGAGAAGATTGGAAGTTTGAAAGTAAAGGACCATTAAGCGATGCAAACGGTGCTATTCCCTGGATAATCTTCAAAAGAGATTATCAAAAATTTAAAAACTATTTCCCGGAACTTGAATTAACAGCTTTCACTTTTCACACTCCTATTAAATATTTATTGTCCGGTGGATTATCTAAACCAAATCTGGTTCCATATTTTTTGTTTGGATGTATCTCATTTATTGAAAAAATATTGTCTCCGTTTAATTCAAAGATTGCTTTATTTCAAACAATCATAGTAAGTAAAAAATAAAGAACATGTTTGTATCCGCTCGTAAACAAGATATATTTAATCACTTTGAAAGTACGGCAGAAAATTATCTGCAGTACCGTAAACGGTTTTCTTATTACGGCAAAGACATTGAAGAATATCTTAATTTCTTTATCAGTGAAACTGATACTGTTTTAGAAATAGGGTGTGGATGTGGTGAGACGATACATGGCCTAAAAGCCAAAGAAAAAGTGGGTATTGATTTCAGTCCTAAAATGATTGATGTTGCAAAGGCATCTTTTCCGGATGTCGACTTTCAAGTGATGGACGCAGAAGCAATTTCGTTAGATAAGCAATTTGATGTTATCATTTTCAACAATATTATTGGCTATTTAGACAATGTTCAGGACGTTTTTTATGCCATCAAAAAAAATTGTCATGAACACACACGCATTATTATTTCATACTATAATCATTACTGGCAACCCGCATTAAACTTAGGCGAGACTCTCGGTTATAAGAAAAAATCACCGCAACAAAACTGGCTGGACACGAAAGACATTTCCAACTTACTGTATTTATCAGGTTTTGAAACGTACAGAGTTAATAAACGGTTGCTTATTCCTGTTAACATTCCTGTTATTTCATGGTTGTTTAATAAATATATTGCCAAACTTCCCTTGTTTAAATCGTTATGTTTAAATCAGTTTACATTTGCACGTCCTTTATTAAACTATACCGAAGAAGAAGTTAACAATAAATATTCTGTAAGTATTTGCATCCCTGCCCGCAACGAAAGCGGTAACATTGAAAATGCTATTTTGCGTTTACCAAAATTCAGTAAACATCAGGAAATCATTTTTGTAGAAGGAAACTCTTCTGATGACACCTGGCAGAAAATACAGGAAATACAGCAGAAATACAGAGACAGTCACGATATAAAGATTGCACAGCAACCCGGCAAAGGAAAAGGAGATGCCGTGCGAAAAGGTTATTCGATGGCAACACAAGATATCCTGATGATATTAGATGCAGACTTAACGATGCCTCCTGAAGAATTACCAAAATTTTATAATGCGATAGCAACAGGAAAAGGCGAATTTATTAATGGTTCACGCTTAGTGTATCCTATGGACAAAGAAGCTATGCGATTTCTGAATACACTGGGTAATAAATTTTTCTCTTATGTATTCAGCTGGCTGTTAGAACAACCGATTAAAGACAGTCTGTGCGGCACCAAGGTGATGTTCCGTGAAGATTATTTGAAGCTAATAGAGAACCGAAAGTTCTTTGGCGACTTCGATCCGTTTGGTGATTTTGATTTATTATTTGGTGCGTATAAACTCAACCTTAAGATTATTGATTTACCGATTCGTTATAAAGAGCGCACTTATGGCACTACAAATATTTCCCGCTTTACGAATGGATGGATGTTATTAAGAATGTGTTGGTTTGCTGCAGGAAAAATTAAGTTTTGGTGATTCCTTTCACGTAAAGGAGCAAAGAACCAAAGCTATTCATTCACTTTTTTCTTCTCTTTTTTATTTGCAATAAAATATTTGAGAAAAATAACTTCTTTTTCTGTGAGAAATCGCCATTTCGCGCGTGGAAGATTTTTCTTTGTTAGGCCTGCATATAATACTCTGTCTAACTTGAGAACCTCATATCCTAAACTTTCAAAGATTCGGCGTACAATTCTGTTTTTACCGCTATGTAATTCAATACCAACATGTCTGTCGTCGCCACGTGGCAATGTGTAATCTACCTCATCTACATTTGCTTTTCCATCTTCTAATTCCACACCTGCACGTATTTTCAGCAAGTCTTTATGATCTAAAGGTTTGTCTAATTCTACCTGATATACTTTTGTCACCTCGCCGCTTGGATGTGATAATTTCTGTGCCAGTTCACCGTCATTGGTCATGAGTAAAACACCCGTAGAATTTCTGTCTAACCTGCCAACAGGATATAAGCGCACATCGCGCACCGTACTTACCAACTCCATTACGGTTTTGCGTTCTCTGTCATCCGAAACGGTTGTCAGATATCCTTTCGGTTTATTCAACAGCACATATACTTTCTTTTCGTTTTGTACTTTTTTATTTTTAAATTTTACAACATCTTTAGGTTTTACCTTATAACCCATCTCCAGCACTACCTCGTCATTCACAGAAACATAGCCTGCTTTAATATATTCATCTGCCTGTCTGCGTGAGCAAACTCCGGCATTGGAAATAAACTTATTTAAACGTGTTTCTTCTGAAATCGCTTCTTCTTTTGGTGGCGTAAAATTTTTTACGGCTTGCTCTATCTTATAAGCAAACGGATCGTTTTTTGGAACAAAAGACTTCTTATTTTTCTGGAAGTTAGTTTTGTTGGGCGATGTCAGCGGCTGTATTGGCGCTCTCGATATTCTCTTTCTCACCTATTTGGTTTTGAAGTTCTTCAAATTCTTTTAGTTTCGGCAGTTCATCTAATGAGTTTATACCAAAATAATCTAAAAATTGTTGCGTTGTTTTGTATAATAATGGTTTACCCGGCTCCGTACTTCTTCCTGCAATTTCAATCAGTTCTTTTTCCATTAATTTCTGGATGGTATAATCAGCATTTACTCCACGAATGGTTTCAATTATGTGCTTTGTCACCGGTTGCTTGTATGCAATTATTGCTAATGATTCAAGCGCAGCGGTCGTTAAGCGTTTCACCGTATTTCTATTCAAAAATGCAGAAACGGGTAAATGATAGTCAGCTTTCGTTAAAAATTGATAACCGCCACCAATTTCACCTAGCTCAAAAGGAAATAAATCGTTGTTGTATTTTTCTTTTATCACAAAAATTACTCCTTCTATTTCTTCCTGTGTAAAGGGTGTTTCAGCAGTTTTATTCAAATATACCAGTAATTCTTCCACCTTTATCGGGCTTTCTGCCGCAAAAATAATGGCTTCTATATTTTTTTGTACTTCTTCCACCCTGTAAAGATACAAAATTGGATAACAAGGTTTTGAAAAAAATAATCTGATTTGATTTTTTTAGCATTAATTTTGTGGTACAGTTATTGTGTGATTCTAACATATTTGTACCTAAAACGTTTATTATGAATAAAATATCAGCTATTCTGTTTCTATTTGTTTTTCAGTATGCCACCGCTCAGTCAAACACTTCTTTTAACTATATTGATGTTAATACCGGAGCATTTTCCGTTCCGCTTTCTTATACCGCCGGAAACTATTTAAATGCTTATAATTTATCTGTTCTTGATTTATCGCATCGATTGGCGGCTGTTTTTGGAAATGGAGAAGTAAACAAAGAATATTATCTGAATGATTCTATCAAAGCAACGAAGGTATATTATACGAAAGATAATGTAAGAATGCTCATTATTCAGCCTGTTTATGCTAATCCTCAAAAGAGATGCATTTTGCTGACGAATGGAAACGGTGAAAACTTCAATTGGGCGCAATCTAATCGTATTGCTATTGATTTTGCATTAAGAGGTTATGTAGTGGCATATTATGAAAATGTTGGATGCGTTGCTAACCGTTTTGATAATAAAGGCAGAAATGTAGATTACTTTGTTAGTAAGGTTTTAAATTCTTGTAATGTTGGTGCTTACTCTAACGCAACCTATAAATTTTACTCTTCCATGTTTGTCAACTATTTTTTGTCCAATGCTGCAAGAAAGTATATGGTTGATAATTCCAAAACTTATTCTATAGATACCACTAAATTTTTTCCTGTTGGCTGTAGTTTAGGAGCAAATGCTTCCCTGTTCTTTACTTATGCAAATGCCAATAACCTTACACATCCATTATTTAATTGCGTAAAGAATAGACTTGACTACAACCAACCTCTGAATAAAAACGGTATTGTTTCTACCGCTGTATTTGGCGGCGGGTTACCCGGTCCTAATGAAGAACTGGGTGCAATTATCGACAAACAGGATAATGTGCCTGCAACTTTTTTTAGCGGTGCTTTAGACTGGGCTGTAAATCCCAATAAAACAACAGTGCTTGGTCCGGAATGCTGGGGTGCATTAGCCTTGAAGAAAGAATTCGATGCCAACAATATAAGATACAGTACTTATGTTAACGCATATGGTGCACACGTTTTTCAAACATTCTCTTTTAATCAAAACTGGATGGGATTAGCCGGAATACGAAATACTTTTGACGAAAAGCTTTCGAATGAAAAAGTAGCAGCTTATACCAAAACTAATCTTACACAATTACTGATGTATCAGTATGAAGGCACTCAGTTTCATGAAGCCATTAAAATAATCGTCACCAATTTTGATAACGCTGTGAAAAATACTTTCCCTGCTTCTGCAGTATCATACATACAACCTAAATGTATTCAGAATACTATTCTTTATCAGTATAGTATTGGCAAGATGACTATCGGAAATGCAACCAATGCTTACTACAACAGACCTTGTACTCAAAAGGTTGACCGTAGTCTGGATAAAACAACAGCAACCTGTTTTGACGGAACTTTTATCCCTTATGATAAACCGGTAACAGCAGCGACAGTATTGCCCGATAATTTTAATGCACCCGGAAAAGGCTTAGTGAAATTTGCGAATTTCTTAGAGATGTTAAATCAGATGAATAAGAATAAAAAGTAGACTTAGTAAAGACTGATTTTTATTTTTTAACTACCTTTAGGCAAAATATGATTGCTTGCACTCATTAATTTGCTGATAAAATACGTTTACCATGTCTGTAATTCAAAGAATAATAAATAATAAAGAATATTTTCTTGTTGCTATTATTCTTTTATGTGTGTTGCTTGGGTTTTTTACTTTTTTTCAGATTTTTATTGACGATGCATTTATATTTTACCGATATGGTTACAATCTGGTAAATCATGGAATCTGGAACTGGCATAACAATACTGATTATACCGAAGCATATACCAGTTTTGTCATCGCAGCGTTAACCATTGTTCCGGCATTGTTTCACTTTGAACCATTCCTGTTCTTTAAATTTTTTGGTACATTCTTCTTCTTCTTTATTATATATAGACTATTCACCAATGTAAAAGATAAAAAAGTACGGATCTTTGCAATATTTATTTTTGTAGCAAACTGGCATACTTATGTACATGCTTTTTCCAGTTTAGAAACCTTATTTTGGGTTTGGTTACTGTTAGAAGTTTTTATCATTCTATCTAAAGATACAATAAGCACCAATACACAAATTTATCTTTGGATATTATGTTTGCTATTACCACTTACCCGCCCTGATGGTATTGTATTTGCTGTTTTTGCTTTTATTTATACGATATGGGTTAAAAAGAATAAATTACATGTCTATTCATTTTCAATTATTGTTTTAACGGGATTAGTATATTTTATATGGCGTTATCAATACTTCGGATTATTATTGCCATTGCCATTCTACCATAAATCTGTTACAAAAATCAACAGAGGGTTTACACTTTTATTCAATACCTATACCTCCTGGCAGTATATCCTAAGTAGTATTTTAGTGGTGGTGCTTTTACGCAAAAACAAGCTGTTCTTATATTTATCCGGTATTACCTTCTTTTTGTTTTTCTTTTTATATGCGCCTGCAATTTTAGCTATGAATTATGCAGATCGTTTTTCATTTCAGTTGTTCTTTCCGCTTATCTTATTCTCATTTATTGTATTAGATACACAAAACTTAATTGTACAGGCAAAAGTAAAGTTTATTGCTTTTTTTCTTGTTTTATTAACGTTCAGTGAAGGTATCTATAACAACTGGATAGTAGAAATGGCATCCATAAAACAAAATGCTACGAATGCATTTACTTTTCCCAGAGTACATTACGCATTGGCGAAACACATCAACAGAACACATATTAAAGGATTGAAAGTTTTATTTGGAGATGCAGGTATTTTCCCTTACTATGCAAACGTAGAAACCATTGATGCGTATGGATTGGCTGATAATTTTTTATCACGAAATAAACTTTCCGAAGCATATTTTAACAAAGTAAATCCTGATATTATTTTAATCGGCTATTTAACAAATAAAGAAGAAGACCTGAATAATATTTATTTCAGTAATAAACAGATGCATGCACTTATTCATAATCCAAAATACGCTTATGAATATTTAGGTTATGGAATCAGTACTGAAGAAGGTTATTTTATTCATGTGTACATTAATCCGAAAACAGCTCAGTATAATTTACTGAAAATGGCTTTAACAGATGCTATTAAAGATGCGAATGAACAGCAGTTTGATTTCAAAAAATTTGCAACATTTAAGTACTTAACTTTTTATAAAGAAAAATAATCCTCAGCATTACGTTGTTTTTCGCAACGCTAAAAATCTTTTTTCATATTGCTCATATAAGATTGCTGCAATACCATAAGTGAAGATAATCGTAAGTGAATATTGTAACAAATTAAACAATAATTCTCCTTTTTCGGGGACATGGAATTTCTCTAAAAAATACATCACCATTACCAGTACAAACCAGTGCACAAGGTAAACTGCATATGTTATTTTTCCAAGATATACAATTAGTGGATGTTCGAAAATTAAGATTTTTTTACCGTCTTTCATTAAATATAAAATTACCACAATAAAACAGGCACATACAATTTCATTTACAAACAGAGGTCGTTCAAATCCGCTTGAAACTATAAACATTACAAATGCGAAGCAAATCAGTGCAGTTACTTTTGTAATGTATTTGTGTACAAATTCCGGACGATGTATATAAAGATAAATTCCAATTGCGCCAATAAAGAAACAGGTAGCACTTGAAAAGAAGACAAGCTGCCCGTTAACAAGTACTATAAATTTCAATAATTTGTTAGTTGGATAAAATTTATTTACCAATACAACTAATAATATACTGCTTATAAATAGCACATAATAACCGATAAAACATTTAATGATAAACCGTTTAAAATTTTTCAGTCTTCTCCATAATATCGGCCAAAATATATAAAAGAACTCTTCCACACCAACCGACCAGTGGTGGGCTCCATAGACCCAGCTTCTGTTATTTACAGATGTTAACACATAAGGAATTTGCGGCATCATTAATAGACAAAGCAAGAACAATACATTCTTTGAAAAAACATAGGTTGCAACATCTCCAAACCCTGACTGAAAAAATATGGTATCAAAATAATCTGCAAAAAATGAATTGGGTATTACTAACCAATAAATTATTATGGATAAATAATACAACGGTAAAATCCGCAACGCTCTGTTTTTATAAAATTTCCGCAACGAAATGGTTTGTGTCTTTATCTTCTCTGTTTCCAGCTGATACGTAATTAAGAATCCGCTCAATGAGAAAAACATTAACATCGGATAGAAACCAATGGTATGATACCGCACCACCGCATCAAACCCGGTGAATAAGTGCCTTATGTATTTTGTTTCTTCTACATGACAATATATGATGGTACACGACATCCAGAAGCGAATACCTAAAAGGTTGGGGAATAACATTTTAGTGGGTGCTGTTGTATTGTCTTTCATATAAAATCAAACAAACACAATATAAAAAAATAAACTGATTTTAATGTTTATATTAATTGTATTTCATATGATTCAAAATTATCGAAGCAATCTTTATATATTTTTCATTTTCAGTAATAAAGCGATGGTTACAAAAAAAAATCTGTCTCACTTTTAGTGAGACGGATTTCGTAAAATTGGTTAGTTGGAGTTAGGTTTCAAGACCTGTTTAATATTTCAAAAATCATTTTTAAAACTATACAGGTTTTTATATTTTTTAGCCGTTGCTTAATGCCGCCGCTCCGGAAACAATTTCTGTTAACTCAGTAGTAATCGCTGCTTGTCTTGCACGGTTGTACATAATGTTCAAAGATTTTAACAACTCATTAGCATTTTCCGTTGCTTTGTCCATCGCCGTCATACGAGCACCATGTTCCGAAGCATTAGAATCTAATAAGTATCTGAAAAATTGTGTCTTCAAGATTTTCGGAACTAAATCTTTCAAAATTTTATCCTGAGAAGGTTCAAACATATAATCAGCTTTTCCTTTAGAAGTTCCTTTTGCAGGGGTTGTAGTTTTTATGGGCAAAAATTGTTCAGTAGACGGAATCTGTGTTCCGGCATTTTTAAACTGACCATACACTACTTCTACTACATCATATTCTTTCTGTTCAAAAGTATACATTATATATTCTGCCGCTTTTGACGCTGTTTCGAAAGATAGACTGCCAAACAAATTACCAAAATCATTATTTACTTTTAATTTAGAAGATTTGAACGCATCATACCCTTTTTTGCCTACGGTTAAAATATCTACTTTCCCTTTAGCTGCTAATTCAGGATATTTTTCGTTTAATAAAACTTTAGCAGATTTTACTGTATTTGCATTAAAACCTCCGCACAATCCTTTATCCGATGTGATAACAACAATTAATACTTTATTTACGGTGCGTTGGGTTGCAAAAGATGTATTCATTTCACCACCTAAATTAGAAGCGATGTTTTGCAATACTTTATTTAACTGATCTGCATACGGACGAATTTGTACAATTCTTTCTGTAGCTCTTCTTAATTTAGCAGCAGATACCATTTTCATAGCCTTAGTAATCTGTGTGGTTGACTTCACAGATGCCATTCTCAATCGTACTTCTTTTAAATTTGCGCCCATTTTTAATAGTCTTTAGTCGTGAGTCGTGAGTTGTGAGTTTTTATAATTACTTATTACTTACTCCTTATCACTTATAACTCTATTTATGCGTATCCGCCTTCCATCGCTTTTGCCAATGCTTCTACTTTTCCGGTAGCATCATCGCTCAATCCGCCTTTTT
>DAORIK010000003.1:0-3440 GCA_035438465.1 Chitinophagales bacterium
TTCACCGTTTCATCAGTTACAAGCGGTGATTTATGTTCCTATTCACAATTTGGAGCAGCCAATGGTGGCGGAGCTCAATCTGATAATGGTGCTAATACTAAAAATCAAATTGAAGTAATAGCAACTAAATTAAAATTCAGTCAGCAGCCTTCTGATGCAGCGAATGGAGCAACTATGACACCAGCCGTTACCCTTGATGCATTAGACAATAATAACAATCTGGATAAAGACTGGAACGTAGCTGCCAGTGTGGCTTGTTCTACCCCTTCAGCATTGAACAGTAATCCTGTTGGTGGTACTATATCACAAGGAGTAACTACCATAGGTGCCTTAGTACACAATACCAACGGCACCTATACCCTTACGGCTTCTGCCGCAGGATTAAGAGATACCACCAGTACTGCATATACTATTGCTACTGTTTTATATCCATACGGTTCCTTCTTATCAATAACAGGCTCGGGTAACTATACCAGCAATAGCAGCTGGTGTAAATGCGGTAATACAGGAGGCTGTAGTGGTTTAACAGTAAATGCCGGAGGTTGGGGCGATCCTGCAACAAATACTCAAACTCCTATTGCAGGATCTTCAGGTAGTACCGTATTTATTCAAGGTGCTATAACTTTCAGTTCAGGAACTGCCGGAGCAAAATATGCTACTATCTTATCTGGTGGTGATCTTATATTATATAAGGATTATCCATTGACAGACCTTACCGTTAAAACAGGCGGTAATTTACATGTAAATTATGGTAGTATTTTAACGCCTGCAGGCACATTCACGGTTGAAAATAATGCAAATGTATATTTAAACTCTGCTTTTTCAGGTCCAAGTTCACAAGTATGGGCCGGAACTGAAAATTTTTATCCTCAGTCTAATTTGTATATAAATAACTGGAGAACCGGCGGCACACCCCAATATCTAGTGGACGGGAATGTTACATCCAATACACATAATGGATATAAAGCGATGTTTGGAAATTTATACATAGATGATTCCCAAATTACACCTGCCGGTGGTGCTGAAGTTACTTCTTACAATAATAATGGTTTTGGTGGTGATGACTGGAATATGCTGGGACCGAATAATGGCGATACCATTAATCTTACTCATGGCAATCTTGAATTTGTACGAACACCTAGAAATGTTTCAAGATTCTGTAGTTGTGGTAATCCTGGTGGAACACCATCTAATGTCTATATCTACAGAAACCCACGTATAATGGGTAATGAGACCGGTACATTCGTAGTAAATATTCATGGCGACTTAAAATTAAGCAGCACCTGGGTCGGTACAGCAATTTCTTCCACCGATGGCAATTACACTTTAAATGTAGATGGTAATGTAGAGATAAATGGCGGGACCTTAAATGTAAAAAATTCAACTTCTACGGGCAACGGAATTAATACTATGAATATTGCCGGCAATTTAACCATGACCGGGACCACTTCTCTATCTTTAAACCCGGCAAGCCTTAATAATGCTAACGGACAAAAGGCTGTTTTAAATTTAAAAGGAAATTTAACTGTCGCCTCCACTGCTACCATTCAAAATAATGTATTTCCAACGGATGCGGAATTCAATTTTACAGGAACCAGTCCTCAGCTGGTAGATGTTGCATCTGTTCTTGCACCTTCCGGCAAAGGAATAACCTTTACTATAAAAAATGGCGCAACTGTACAATTAAAAAACAACAACTTTACCTATACAACTGCCATCTCTGGCTACCCAACCACATTAACTGTTGCTTCAGGCGGTACATTGGATTTTAACTGGAAAACGGATGGCACACCCTTAACTGTGAATGGTGCCTCCACAATAAACACATTCACCCTTGCATCAGGCGGAACACTAAAAATTACATCCCCAAATGGAATTGTAAAAAATACTGCTACATATGGAAGCACTAATGGAAATGTGACCGGTTTTGCAACCAGTAATAGAGATTACAATCAAGTAGCCCGGTACTGGTATACCGGTAAATCGAACAGTACGCATTATACCGGCGATGGTATCAATCAAACAGGTGCTACAAATGGTGTTGAAAAAATAGTGATTTGCGATTTATCCGATAATACTAAAATACTTACACCTACCGTTAAATTTGCTTTGACAAACGATACCGCTGTATTTTCCGGCGGAGGCAGGCTAGATATACGCAAAGGCCAGTTTATTGAAACGGAGAATGAATATATTACAGGTACAAATGGTACTTTGTATATGGCACCTGGTACGCTTTATAAAGTCTTGAGTGGCTATAATGTTTTGACAACAGAAGTTACTACAGGCGGTACTTATATTCCGCGGATGGAAGGAACATCCGTTACTCCTTACCAATTAACAGGAGGTACTATTGAATTAGCAGGGTCCGGTAGTCATGCTTTTCAAACATTAAGGGCAGATGATAATTTATATAATTATGTGAATGTAAAATTCAGTGGTTCTAACACACTTGGTACTGATTATAAAAATTTAAGTCAACAAACTACTATAGATTCATTACTTACTGTTACAGAAAATGCAATCGTTGATTGCAAAACAACAGGTGGAAGTGCTGCCTCATTTGTTGGAAATGGTGGTCTTAAGATGGATGGCGGTCGTTTAAGAATTAAAAAGTTCAATGATAAAAATCCTGAATTAAAAGGGTTCAATAATCCTTATACTTTAACAGGTGGTGTTGTAGAATTTTATGGTACAGGCAATATTAACCAGCAACAAATCAGAGGCAAGGATACACTTGATAGAATAATTTCCTACTACAACATGGAAATTAATGCGGATGCTGCTAATTATTCCACTTCTTCCGGTTTGGATAAAGCGGGTAATGTTGACCTTACTTCCAGCTTCTATCTGAAAAATGTGATGAATGTAAATTATCCTGCGGTATTACGCATGGACGAATCTGATTTTATTTATGCGCCTTTAACCGGTGCAGGAGCTGAAGTAGTAAATATTAATGCTAACGCCGGTTTGCTTTATGGAAACAGCAATGGTATTACCACTGCAGCAGCTGGAACAGGTGTAACCGTAGGTAATATCCGAACCACCAACAGAACATTTTCCCCTGATGCAAGCTATGGATTTGTAAGTTCGGGGAATATGGTTACGGGAAATGGTTTACCATCCACTGTCAAAGGATTATACGTCTATAAATCAAACACCGGCGATAGAGTTAGTCTTTCAAAAAATACTCGTGCGGACAGCGTTTTAAAAATGTTCAGCGGTCATATTCTTACAGATACTAATCGTATAGAACTGGGAAAAGATATTAATAACAGAGGAAGGTTAGATTATACAACAGGATATGTGGTGGGAAATATGCGCAGATGGTATGATAGTCTTAATACGGATATCGCATCCGGTTTATTTCCGTTGGGTGAAGACAGCAGCGGGACGCTGAGAAATCGAAACTATCTGATTAAATATACAGCTGACCCTAC
>DAORIK010000003.1:3540-78055 GCA_035438465.1 Chitinophagales bacterium
GTAGAATTGACCAGCTTCACAGGAACTTGTTCAGAGAGCTCTGTTCAGATTAATTGGTCAACTGCTTCAGAATTCAACAGCAAACAGTTTATTATACAACGTTCTGAGGATGGGGTACATTATGTAACAGTTGCTGTAGTTCCGGCTGCAGGATTTTCCAATCAGCCAATCAATTACAGTATTACGGATACTTCTGTTACAGCCAACAGCAATTATTATCGTTTGATTGAGATAGATAATACGAACAAACAAACTATCTATTCTTTCATTCAGGTGCGTTGCAGCGAAGTAAATGGAATCCATGTTTTCTATGCACAGCCAAAAGTGGTGGTTGAAATAAACTCTAACAAAGACAAGCAAATCGGATTTAATGTGTATGAAATTTCGGGTAAATTGTTGCATCAGGAAAGCAAGCAAATCGTTCGTGGTTATAACCGTTTCGATTTGAATCTGAAAAACAAACTTGCGGATGGAATTTACATTATCCAAATGACAGATGGAGATAAAGTGAACTCCGCAAAAGTAATGATACATTAAAGAGTAATAAGTAAATAGTAATTAGATATTAGATAAAAAAATGCGCTCAGAACGAGCGCATTTTTTTATACGTCATTTCGAGGCACGAAGCAATCTGTTCAATTCAAGAGATTGCTTCACTACTCTTCGTCTCGTTCGCAATGACGTTTAATTTTCCAACGACGAATTTTATCAATACGGTTTAAACGTCCAGTTTATATCTCCGTTTTCAATATTCAGGCAAACAGCAAGCTGGTAAGGTTGAATAAGCGTTAACAGATTCTCCTGTAAAAAACTATCGGAGTTCGTTGATTTCAAAAATGGTTTAAATAAAAGCGTTTCTTCTCCTGTTTTTGACCAGACTTCTTTCTTATTCACATCAAAACATTTCAGTACAATAGGTGAACTCTCTCCTAATTCATCCTGATAAATCAAGACAATTTTTTTATCATCATAAAACAGAACACTCGCATTGAAATAAACCTTACCGGGTATAAATTCATCTGCTGAATTTATTTTATACACTCTACGGTACCAATCACCATCTTCCTTTACAATTCCATTCAATGTATTAGCACTGATTTTAGTATCAAATATTTTATTCGATTTTCTGCTTATTTTATAAAGCTGCTGGCGTTCCCCATCTGTAAAACAATATTCCGTCTTATCAATTAAATCAGTGGTTACTTTGTTCTTATCCTCATATTCTTTTTCAGTCATAATAGAATTGGATGCGACCAGATAATAAAAAGTATATCCATCTTTAGTGGTTAACTTAAACCCTTCCGCATCATAAACATCTTCTACTTTTGCTAACCCTTTTTTCAATTCCGGAAATTGACGTTTTAACGTTTCATTATTGACTACTTCTACCGCTGTATTTACATCATAGCCCAATAATTTTTCACCGTATATCAGCCAGCATATTTTGCCCATAGGTTTTAACTGATTCATCCTGAATCCATCTTTTAAACTTTGTTCCCATGTTATAGTGTTGCCAATTTGCAGTGACTCAATAATTTCATTCTTTTTTACATCCACTACATTCAAAAAGTAATCTACCGTTTTGAGTCCGTCAGAATTTCTTCGTGATACCGTCCAAACCTTCGGACCTTTATCCGTTTTCACTACGGCGAAAGAACTGAATGACTCGTTAGGATTTTTATACAATGGCTTTGATGCTGTTGATGAAGAGGTAACAGATGATATTTTGCTTTTTACTGAAAAGAAGACGGAAGCTGCTATTCCAATTATACCAATAGCAAAAACAATAAATACTGATCTGACTATTTTTCGGGCAGCTTCGCCGGTTTGTTCTGTATTATAAGTAATTGGTTTTTTAGTATGTGTAGTCGTTTCAAATACAGGCTTTACATCACCGTATTCATAAATCGACCCACAAAATTTGCATTGATAGATATTATCCTGCAATAAATTGGCTTCGCTGGCGCCGCATTGCGGACATTTTAATGGAGCTGGCATACTATGGTTTTGAATAAAGTTAGTATTTTTTGTACAAATACCACATTCCTTACCAAATTTTTGCAGGCAGATTTAATTATTACAAACCACCTACTTTGAGCTTCTCCGCATTTTCTTCAAAGTTGAGCTTATCTATAATCGTTTGTAAATCGCCGTTCATGATTTCGCCTAAATTATACATCGTTAAGTTGATGCGGTGGTCTGTAACGCGGCCCTGCGGATAATTATACGTTCTGATTTTTGCACTTCTATCACCTGTAGATACGAGGGTTTTACGTTGTTTGGCAATAGCTTCATTATGTATAGCCAGTGCTTTTTCATACAAACGTGTACGCAGTACTTTCATCGCACTTTCGTAGTTTTTATGCTGTGAACGTCCGTCCTGACACTCGGCAATAGTACCGGTTGGTATATGTGTCAAACGAACGGCTGATTCTGTTTTATTTACGTGCTGCCCGCCGGCACCGCTTGCACGATAAACATCTTTTTTAATATCAGCAGGGTTTATTTCCACATCTACTTCTTCGGCTTCGGGTAACACAGCAACAGATGCGGCTGAGGTATGTACACGTCCCTGTGATTCAGTTTCCGGTACACGCTGTACACGGTGCACGCCTGATTCATACTTTAGCACACCATAAACACCTTCGCCGGAAACTTCTACCACAACTTCTTTGTAGCCGCCTGCAGTTCCGGCATTCTCATTCATGATTTCAGTGGTCCAGCCTTTGTTTTCGCAATACTTTAAGTACATACGCAATAAGTCACCTGCGAAAATACTCGCTTCGTCACCGCCTGTTCCGGCACGAATTTCAAGTATTGCATTCTTGTCGTCTTCCGGGTCTTTGGGTATTAACAGAAAACGGATATCATCTTCCATTTTAGGTAACTGCTCAAGCTGGTCATCTAACTCTGCTTTTGCCATATCACGCATTTCGGCATCTTTCTCTTCTGCTAAAACCTGTTTATTAAAATCAATATTAGAAAGCAGGTTTTTGTATTCTAAATAGGCATTTACAATCGGTTCTAAATCTTTATATTCTTTGGATGTTTTTTTAAATTTTTGCATATCGCCCACCACACCGGGATCACCCAGTTGCGATTCTAAATCTTTATACCTGAAATAAATAAGTTCTAATTTATCTAACATAATCAAAAATCATCGTGAAAATTCGGGAGCAAAAATAGCAAATTTGAAGCAATAAATCATTCACTCAGATATTGGAACAATAACAACTAATTATTACCTTGTGTTAAAATTATAAATTATGGAAAACAACGATGCAGGCGCAATTGCCGCCATTATTGCCGGATTAGGCATTTTTTTAGTGTTCTTTTTTGCTTTTATCCTCTTTTTTATTGTTTGCCACTGGAAGATTTTTACCAAGGCTGGACAGGAAGGATGGAAGAGTATCATTCCGCTGTACAATTTATATATTCAACTTCAAATTGCTAAACAGCCAACCATTTGGTTATTGTATTTTATGATTCCATTTGTTAATATTTATTTTGGAATTAAGCATGTACATGGTCTATCAAAAGCTTTTGGTAAAGATGTAGGATTTACGGTTGGACTTATTCTGCTGCCAATTGTTTTCTATCCGATTTTAGCGTTTGGTGATGCCAAGTATGTTTACAATGAGAATAATTCTTTGATAAATGAGATTCAGGAAATCAAGTAAATGAAACTGAAATTAAAATACATAAGCAGGCTGTTCTTTGGAGCAGCTTGTTTATTTTTATTTGCCTGCAAAAATAAAACAGTTAATAATACAACCAATACGGACAGTGAAGGGTATGACAAAGGAAATTTAAATGGAAACTATAATTGGACAGGAACTTATGAATTAAAAGATAAGGATGTTAGTTACATCTTAAAATTGCACAAACGCAGTGTAGATGGCAGCTACGAAATGCAGTTTTACAACAATACAAAAAATACCGATTTGTACAAAAGTTCTATTTACGATGCAAAAGATGATTCAGCAAGCATTTACATTAAGTTTTTAAATAATTTTCAGATGGATGCCACGCCTCTTGGATTTAAAAGTGGAGACACCTTATTTATCTTGCATCATACCAACGAAAAAGACAATTCTATTTTTAAGGCTTTTCAACCATCAGATAAAAATTTAAATTGGAAGAAAATCAGCAGTACCTATTAATTTCACAAAATCATTTCAAATTAAGATACTTATGAAAACCATTGAAAAACTATTAGAGAAAATACTATTTGCCAGCAGATGGATACAAGTACCTATTTATCTTGGGCTGATTTTAGGTTGTATGGTATATACTTACAAATTTATTATTGAGCTGGTACATTTATGTATGCATGCTGATTCCTGGACAGAGGAAATGGTGATGTTGTCTATTTTAACACTGATAGATATTTCTATGGTAGTAAACTTAATTATTATTGTGGTCATTGGCGGTTACTCTACTTTTGTAAGCAAACTGGATTTTGGTGCGCATGAAGATAAACCGGAGTGGCTGCAACAAATAAATGCAGGAACACTAAAAGTAAAATTGGCTATCTCATTGGTTGGAGTATCCAGTATTCAGCTGTTACGTTCTTTTATTGATATAAAAGATGTAGACAGAGAACATGTGCTCCTGCAAATTTTAATACATGTAATTTTTCTTACCTCAAGTATTATTTTAGCTTACACGGATAAATTAATGCATGACACGCATGAGCATTAATTCTTGGTAGTGTAATCAAATACTTTTTTAACGATGGCAGTATAGCCAAGCGGCATAGTACGTGCTATCCGGTCACCCATTTCAGCATCAATACCAATTAAAATTCTTTCTTTTTTCTTTTCAATGTGTTTTAATATAATTTTTGCTGCTTCTTCAGGTGAGGTGCGTTCTAATGCTTTTTGAAACTTTTTATCTAAGGCAGCATTTTTTTCATAATGTACCGCATTCTTATAAATATTCGTATTGATGCCTCCAGGATGAACGCAATATACTTCTACATTGGTATCCATTAATTCCATCCGCAGGGATTCAGTAAAGCCACGCACAGCAAATTTTGTAGTGCAATACGGTACTTGCTCTGCTACACCAACTAAACCGAATAAACTGGAAATATTGACAATTACTGCTTCAGGTCTTGAAAGTAAAATATCCAGAAACTGTTTGGTATGATTAATAACACCCCACACATTCACATCCATTATTTTATGAAAATCTTCCATCTTTAATTCTTGTAAGGATATTTTACCCAAGGCAAATCCCGCATTATTAAATAGTAAATCTATATGGCGATGTTCTTTCAGTACTTTTTTTGTAAAATCAGTAATAGCATTTTCATCGGAAACATCTACCGTATAAATATAACAGGATGCTCCAAAGGTTTGTACCATTTTTTGGGTGGTTGCCAGACCTTCTGGATTTTTGTCTGATAATATCAGGGTTGCACCTTTCTTTCCCAGTTCAATTGCCAATGCTTGCCCAATTCCGGAACCTGCGCCTGTAACTACTGCAATTTTGTCTTTAAAATTTTTCATTGATTATTTTATTTTGTCGGCAAGGTATTGATTTGTATCAATTAATGCACTAAACACATGTAAAAAACACATTTGCACATACATTTTTAGTATTTTTAGCGTTGTTATTAAACAAAATGGTTCGATATTTGTATATACAAGTATAAACACTTGATATGGCAAAACAACTATTACAAGCATCGACAATCATTTTGGCACTAACAATCTTGCTTACTACCAATATGTGGGCAAAAGGAAGTTCTTCAACATCGGTAAAGTCAACCACCATTAATACTGAAAAGAGTACTATTGACTGGATTGGTAAAAAAGTATTAGGACAACACAATGGCAAAGTAAAAATCCAGTCTGGAACTATTAACACTAAAAATGGTGTTTTAACAGGAGGAAGTTTTGTTATTGACATGAAATCCATTACTAATGAGGATATAACTGATCCTGATTATAATAAGAAACTGATAGGACATTTAAACAGTGAGGATTTCTTTAACGTGGCAGCATTTTCAACGGCTAACGTTAAGATAACTAAAGTGTTAAAATTGACAAATAAACCGAATTCGTACAACCTTACCGCTGATTTAACCATCAAAGGTATTACAAAGAGTATAACATTTCCGGCAACATTTAGTAAATCTGCAGGAAATGGTTTTGAAGGGAATGCAAAGATCACAATAGACAGAACATTGTGGGACATTAAGTATGGTTCATCTAACTTTTTCGAAGGTTTGGGTGACAAAGCCATCAAGAATGAGATTGAATTGAACGTGAAACTTGCATCTAATTAATTTCGAACTCTATTGATTGCCGAGAGGCAATTGGGTTTTTCATAGTTTTATGGTTTTTGTGGCTAGTCCGATCCTCTGGGTCGGACTGGTCATTTTTTAAGCGGCACTGAACGTCATCATGAACGACGTAAAGGATCTTGGTAAATTAAATAAGATGCCGTTCCTCAGAATGACAGAGTCGTTACAACTGTTGTAAATCCACCAGTTTCTTATACTCACCGTTTTGCTGCATCAGTTGCTGATGTGTTCCTTTCTCAATAATTTCACCTTCTTTCAATACCACAATTTCATCGGCAAATTGCACGGTAGAGAGTCTGTGTGCGATGATGATTGCCGTTTTATCTTTTAATAAATTTTGTAGCGCATCTTGTACTAATTTTTCCGAGTTGCTGTCTAAATGCGAAGTAGCTTCATCTAAAATTAAGATAGGCGCATTTTTATATATGGCACGTGCGATCGACAAACGTTGCTGCTCGCCGCCACTGATTTTTGTACCATTGTCACCTATATTTTCTTTGTACTTTTGACGCATCTTTTGAATAAACTCATCTGCATGTGCCAATTTGGCGGCTTCTTCTATTTGTGTCTCCTCTGCTGTTTTTCCCAATGAAATATTATTGGAAACTGTATCGTTAAATAACGTAGTTTGCTGCGTTACCAAAGCCATCAAGTGGCGTAAATCCTGTTGTTGAATATTTTTTATATTGATTCCGTCTATTAAAATTTCGCCGTTTTCCACGTCAAAAAATCGCATTAATAATTGAATAAAGGTGGACTTGCCTGCGCCCGAAACACCAACAATTGCTATCTTTTTGCCTTTGGGAATTTCTAAATTAATATTCTTTAGAACTTGCCGTTCATGAAAAGCAAACGATACATTTTTTAATTCAATTTTATCTTTGAAATCAGAAATGGAAACAGCATTCGATATATCATTTATTTTATTTTCTTCTTTCAATACTTCTTCAATTCTTTTTAAAGAAGCTAAGCCTTTTTGTATAAAATAAAATGCATTGGAAAAAGCTTTTGCAGGCTGAATGATTTGTGAAAAGATTACAATAAAAGCAATAAATGCTTCTGCGCTTAATGGTGATGTGTGATGAATAATCATTTTTCCGCCAACATACAAAACGATGACAACCACTGAAATTCCTAAAAACTCAGACAATGGCGTAGATAAATCCCTTTTACGAATCATACTTGTACCTATCCTGTTATGCTGCTGATTGATAGTTGCAAATTTTTCTGATAAACTCTTTTCTGCTGTAAACGACTTTATAATTCTAATACCTGAAATGGTTTCATCAACAATAGAATTTATCACACCTTGTAATTGTTGTGATTGTGCAGATGCATTTTTTAATGTCTTACCAATTTTGCCGATAATATATCCAGAAATCGGTAAAATAACCAACACGAATAAAGTCAGTTTCGGACTAAGCAACAGCATGGTAACTAATGTTGCAATAATTGTTACAGGCTCTTTAAACGCTACTTCTAAAAAATGTAAAATTCCATATTCTACTTCCTGCACATCATTTGTCAAACGCGTCAGCACATCGCCTTTGCGTTGGTCTGAAAAATACAGTACATGTAAATTTAAAATCTTATCGAACAATTGTTGTCTGATGTTGCTTGCGATGCCGGTGCGCATTGGAGCCAGAAAATGTACGGCAAAGTATCGAAAAATATTTTTTACGAAAAAAACGAGTACCGTAAACAAACAAATAAATAATAACGCTTTCGATTTGCCAATTTCTATACTTTCACTGCTTTGTATATAATGAATTACGTTATTGTTGAACGTGCCTGCAATGTATTCTTTCAAATGCAAAAAACTGAACGGAATTTCCTGAGTTTCTGAAGCTACCATTTTATCAGAATTGAAAATCAGGTTCAGAAACGGAATCAGCATCAAAAAGGAAAAAATGGAGAAAATTGTGGAAAACAGGTTAAATATAATATTCAGTAATATATTTGGAATGTATGGCTGACAATATTTTAATAAACTGCGCAAATCTTTCATTGTAGCAAAGATATTATTTACTTTTGTTTTTATGGAATCTATCAGACAAAGACAAGTGGCAAAAACGATACAGGTGGCTATGAGCGAAATTATGCAAAAAGACCTGAATACTATTTTAGAAGGCGCAATGGTGACGATTTCAGGTGTGCGTATTACGCCTGATTTGTACACTGCGCGTATTTATGTAAGCATTTACAACCATGCAAAACCCGAAGTTGTTTTAGACAATCTGGATAAACACAATAAATTAATTCGCGGCTTGCTGGGAAATAAAATCAGAAATAAAGTGCGTTCCATACCACAATTGGAATTTTTTAAAGATGACACTCTCGAAGATGTTCAAAACCTCGAACGCATTTTCAGCGAGATAAAAAAGAAAGACGCTGAGTTGGAGAAGCTGAGAGGAGAGAATGATAAAATTAGCTAATTAGCTAATTTAAAAAATTGAGAAATGAATCTCGAACTCAACATAGCGAAACGTTACTTATTCAGTAAAAAATCCACGAATGCGATTAATATTATTTCGTTGGTAAGTGGTGCTGCAATGTTGTTTGGCACGATGGCTCTTATTTTAGTTCTGTCGGTTTTTAATGGTTTGGAAGATTTGATAAAATCCTTATATGCGGTTTTTTATGCTGATATTGCTATAACAATCAACGAAGGAAAAACATTTGAAATTACGGATGAACTGAAAAGTAAACTAAAAAGCATTCATTATTTAGATGCGTATAGTTTTGTGCTGGAAGAAAACGCGTTGTTAGAATATTCAGATTTACAACATATCTGCACCGTAAAAGGTGTCGACAAAAACTATTTCAATGTGATTCAGAAGTTCGATACATTTATGGTGGATGGCAAAAAAATATTGCAGCAAGACAGCATTAATTATTGCATTGTTGGCGTTGGCGTTGCACTTAAGTTAGGCATGAATACGGAACACACATTTAATCCGGTAGCTGTTTATATGCCAAAAAAATCAGCGAGTTCTTTTGCTACCATGGAAAATGCGTTCAATAAAAGTTATCTAAGTGTAAGTGGCGCGTTTGCGGTTTCTGATGAGTTCGACACCAAATACACCATGGTTCCGTTAGATTTTTTTCAAGAACTCACGGAGAATGAGAACAGAGCTTCACAAATTGCTATTCGTTTAAAAGATGCAACCCAAAGCGATGCCGCGATTCAAGAATTAAAAAAAGTATTAGGAAATTCATTTGTGGTAAAAAGCAGGTATGAACAAAACGAAGTATTGTATAAAATTCTAAAAAGTGAAAAATGGATTACATTCGCCATTTTAGTTTTAATTATCATCATCGCATCATTTAATATAATTGGTGCGCTATCAATGTTAGTATTAGAAAAGAAAAAAGACATCGCTACACTTACTGCATTAGGCATTCAAAAAAAGAGTATTATCAAAATATTTTTACTGGAAGGTATTTTAATGTCGTGTGTTGGTGCTTTTATTGGTATGGTGCTGGCCTTTATACTATGTATCCTTCAGGATAAGATTGGATTAGTGCCTATGCCGGGAACTTCCTTTTTAGTGAGTTATTACCCTGTAAAAATGCAACTATCTGATTTTGCTGCAGTATCACTGGTGGTTATACTAATCAGTTTAGCTGCAGCCTATTTACCGGCAAAGAAGGCGGCTGCATCCGTTGAAAAAGAGTATTTAGGTTATCTGTCATAATAAGTTATTAGTATCTTTAAAAAAATATTTCAATGAAAAAATTAATTGCTGTATTATTTATATCCTTTTTTATTTCGGCGATATTTGCTGAAGAAACTTCTTATAAAACTAAAATAGAAGATGCTACTCTAACTAAAGGTTCTTTATACAAACAGGAAGTCTTTTCTGTAGAAAATATTACCGCATTCAGAATAGATGCTTTGAAAATTACCAATTTAGAAAAATTTGGTATTACCACAGGATTAAGGGTGGTACACAAAGTGTTTATCGGGAAAGAATTAAAAACTTTTACCAACTATATTGATTTGGATGAAATCGATGGATTGATAACTTCCTTGCAATACATGAAAACGATATTGAAAAGTAAAACCATTCCTAATAGTTACACTGAAATAAAATTCATTACAAAATCAGGGTTTCAGTTCATGTTGTTTACTGTCTTAAACACACAAGGAAAATTAGACTGGAGCTTCATGGCACAAACCAACATTTCCAATGAAAAAACGATTGTATCTCTTTCTAATGATGATGTAGATAAATTGCAAAAAACATTTGAACAAGCAAAAGCGAAACTGCAATAAATCTAACCGAAGATTACTTTTATCGTTGAAAAAATAAAAAAGTGCAAAAAATCTCCGTACTAATTACTCAGTACTAATTACTTTTTGTAATTTTGCACATGGAAACACTATCTCATTTCTCCTCCCAACACAAATTTGCAGGCGACGGATTTACATTTGACGATGTGCTGTTATTACCGGCGTATTCACAGATTCTGCCCAGAGAAACAGACATCAGCACCAAGGTAACACGTAATATTACTATCAATATTCCCATCCTTTCAGCAGCCATGGATACGGTAACAGAATCTAATCTTGCCATCGCACTGGCACGAGAAGGTGGTATTGGTGTCCTACACAAGAATATGTCAATAGATGCTCAATCTGCAGAAGTGCGCAAAGTAAAACGCTCTGAAAGCGGACTGATTACCGACCCGATAACACTTCGGCCAACAGCAAAAGTGGCAGAAGCATTTGCGCTGATGTCTGAAAACAGAATCGGCGGCATTCCAATTACGAATGAAAATGGAATCTTAGTGGGCATTTTAACCAACAGAGATTTACGCTTCTGTAAAGATGCTTCTATGCTCATTCAGGATTTAATGACAAAAGACAGACTGATTACCGCTCCGGAAAAAACAACCTTAAAACAAGCGGAAGAAATCTTACATCAATACAGGATTGAGAAGTTACCAATCGTTGACAAGAACAACAAACTGGTTGGGTTGATTACCTATAAAGATATTTTGAAAGTAAAAAATTATCCGAATTCTTCCAAAGATGATTCGGGCAGGTTGCGTGTTGCTGCAGCTGTGGGAGTTACCGCAGATATGATGCAGCGCATGGAAGCATTGGTAAACGTAGGTGTTGATTTTATTTGTATCGATACGGCACACGGACATTCACATGGTGTATTGACTGCGATAAAAAATGCCAAACAAACGTTTCCTCATTTAGATATCGTTGGTGGAAATGTAGCTACAGGTGCTGCGGCAAAAGCATTGGCTGATGCCGGTGTGGATGCCGTAAAAGTAGGTGTTGGACCGGGTTCCATCTGCACTACACGTGTTGTAGCGGGTGTTGGTGTTCCGCAGCTCAGTGCCATATACGATGCTGCTGTTTCGTTGAAAAATACGGGTGTTCCTATTATCGGTGATGGCGGAATTCGTTATACGGGCGATATGGTGAAAGCACTGGCAGCAGGTGCGAATACCATTATGGCAGGTTCTTTGTTTGCAGGTACTGAAGAAAGCCCGGGTAAAACAGTCATTTTTGAAGGGCGGAAATTTAAAACCTACCGCGGCATGGGTAGCCTGGAAGCGATGCAAGAAGGTAGTAAAGACAGGTACTTTCAAGACGTAGAAGAAGATATTAAAAAATTAGTACCGGAAGGCATAGTAGGTCGTGTTCCTTATAAAGGAACGCTGAGCGAAGTGATTTACCAGTTTATTGGCGGCTTGCGGGCAGGTATGGGCTATTGCGGTGCTAAAGATATTCCGACCTTACAGGAAGAGGCACAATTTGTAAAAATTACACAAGCCGGCGTTAATGAAAGCCATCCGCATGATGTGACGATTACGAATGAAGCACCGAATTACAGCAGGTAAGTGAATTTCAGATTTTAGATTTTTTAATAGCTACCAAGTGGTAATTGATACAAAATTTAATTTTTATTCAGATTCTAAAGGTGGCGACCCTGACATCAAAAGTCCAACATTAAAAAAATTTCATAGAATTTTATGGAGTAAAGCTTTGCCAAGTGGAGAAATTTTGGAACTAAATGATAAAAAAAGTGGTGCTTATTTGTACCATAAGTCTGAACTTGGAGAGTTTCATTTTGGAAGTGATGCTATAACACACTCTTATAAAAATCATAAACGAAAACAATGGCTTGTAACACAAATTCCTGAAGAAGTAAAGGAACTATTTGACACAGGTTCAACAATTGGAGCATATACACTTTTTCCAAACAATAGAGTTGATGGCAAGCATACTATTAACCAAGCTAGAGGAATAAATTGTTTTATTGATGACAGATTTGATTTAACGTTAGAATGCATTCGTCTTTTTTATTTAAAACAAACAAGTCCACTTTTTGACACTTTAAACAGATATAAAAATTTCTTTGATTTATTTGAAGATTTTATTGGTTATGTTAAATTTTTCATGTTAGAAGATTTAGTTGACGGGAACGGAAATATAAAATTCTATTTATCATTTGATAATTTTAGTACTAAACCTACATTTAATAATTTAAGCGATTATTTATTATACAAACAAGGTGTAATGAATTTTATTAGATCAAGAAATGAAAGAATTAGAAAGCTACATAACGGATAAGAATACTACAACTTACTCAAATATCGTCTGTCTGTATTTAATAAACCAATTCTTAATTAGAAGAATTATAAAAATTAGTTGTGTAGGTACAAACTATAGCAATCGGTAAAGCAAAACCTTGAAAGCGTTTGCCACGCTGCTAGCAAAGCAAACGCTTTTAAGGTTAGTACAGCTTAAATCCAATTCCTCAACTTATCCAACCATGTTTTTGGGGAAGATAAATTAATATCAAATGAATAAATCTCGCCGCTTTTATTTTTAGATGTGCTGCTGATAATCGTATTATTTTTGGTAACCAATCTAAAGGCAATCGGTTCGTCTATTTTCGACATGGTATCAATAATAAACTGAGTACTCAGTTCTGCTGTTGAAAATAGAATATCGTTGGGTTTATATGCATCTAAAATATCATTCAGGTTTTCTATGCTGCCTAAATTTTTTGTCGCTTTCACTCCATTTTTAATAGAGATAAAACCTAAATATGTATACTTTTTATTTGATTGTTGTAATTGTTCTGATATCGTTTTAGCTTCCTGTTCTCCACTGATAATAATGTATTTCTTTTCGTCACTTATAAATGTATGCAAGGTTCCATTAGCAAAATGCCATAAAAGTCTGTACGCAGACAACAGCCCTATATTTAATAAAAAGCCTACAATGATGACCCCTCTGGAGGTGCGTAGGAAATTTGGGAAAAAGGCGTAAGCTATAGCAATTACGAAGGTTCCGGCCGTCAATCCAACGAACAGATGTCGCCATTTCGTAGTTTTATTATACACCCCAAAAAACCACATCAGCAATAACCAAATGACCACATACATTGGTATATTGATGTAAAAAAAAGTATCCGGAAAAATAACCTGCTCATCTCTTTTTATCACATTCTCCCAAAGCAAATGCAACAGATATAATATACCTGTCATACTGAGCACATCCAACAAAGGCAGGGCAAAAGGTGTACTTACTTTTTGTACAATTGCCAGAAATGCTCTGACATAAATAGCGATATTCAACAATAATTTTAAGATTTTACCGCGTGTGCCTGTTACATGTTTATTAGCAAAAATAATCATCGCCTTGTAAAACACCTTGATGTAATTCAGGCTGCCTTTTTTAGTACTTTCTCCTTTGAAATGGATAATAGATGTTTCAGCAAAATAATAATTTTTAAAACCCGCTTGTTTTATTCTGTATGATAAATCTATGTCTTCACCATACATAAAATAATCTTCATCTAATAAGCCAACTTTATCCAATACACTTTTTCTCAAAAACATAAAGGCTCCGCTTAATACATTTACTTCATGTGATTGATCCCTGTTCAAAAAAGACAAGTGATACTGTCCGAATATTTTGGATTTTGGAAATACTTTTGCCAGACCACTCATCTTGGCAAAGGCTGCCAATGGCGAGGGAAAGCCACGTTTGGATTCTGGCAAAAAGTTGCCTGCACCATCGTACATCTTCACACCTAAACCACCAATGTTTGCATCACTTTCCATCTTATTCATACATTTTTGCAACGTATCTTCCTGTATAATCGTGTCAGGATTCAGGAGTAAAATATATTCACCGCCAGCCATTCGTATTGCCTGGTTATTTGCTTTGGAAAATCCGACATTTTCTTTATTCGCAATTATGTTTACTGCAGGGAATTTTTGCTCCAGCATTTTCAATGAATCATCCGTAGAATTATTATCCACTACAAAAATTTCATAATCAAAGTTTACTACAGATTTTAAAACCGACAGAATCGTTTGCTCTAAAAAATAGCGCACATTATAATTTACTATGACAATGGATAGTTTCATTGACCTATAAATACGATTTTAACCACATAGAAACATAGTTTTCATTTCTTTTGCAGTTTACTAAAATATTCATTTACGTATGTTTTTTGTCCTTGATTAAAAATATTTGAGCAATTAAAGTTCAGTAGAATTCCTTTTGGTGCTTCTAATAGTTTCATATAAGTAAGAAGCTGCGCTTCAAAAGCAACATTTATCTCTTGTACAGCTTTTAATTCAACAACTATACAATTCTCAATAAATAAATCGCATCTAAAATCAATATTCAATTCTTTTCCTTTGTAAATAACCGGCACTTTTAGCTCTGTGAGAAAATTTATTTTCCTATGTAATAATTCTTCAATCATGCATTGCTGATATACACTTTCTAATAAACCACGACCCATAAATTTATGAACTTCTATTGCTGAACCAACTATCTCATAAGTTAACTCATCTAGATATTTCTGAGTTATTTTATTATCTATTACTGAGTTCATTAGTATTCTATGTTTCTATGTGGTTTAAAAAATTATTTGCTTAAATAATTCTCGTACGGCAGTCTTGATTGTATAGAACGCGCTAAAGTAATTTCATCTACATATTCCAGTTCTCCGCCAAAGGCAATACCTCGTGCAATAGACGTAATTTTTAATTCGTATTTAGATAGCAATTTTGATAAATAGAAGATAGTGGTATCTCCGTCAATTGTTGGATTTAATGCCATAATGATTTCATTCACATCACCGTCTTCTACCCTTTTCACAAGGCTTTGAATATTTAATTGCTCGGGACCAATACCATCCATCGGCGAAATCAAGCCCTCCAGCACATGATATAAACCATTATAGTGCCGAGTATTTTCAATAGCTATAATATCCCTGAAATTTTCTACAATACACACCACACTTTTATCTCGATAAGAATTGGTGCAAATACTACAAACATCCGCGTCAGATACATTATGACATGTTTTACAGAATTTAATTTCTGTACGCATCTTCAAAATTGCTTCCGATAAATACCTGGTATCATGCGCATCTTTTTGTAATAAATGCATCACTAAACGCAGGGCTGTTTTTTTTCCAACACCAGGCAGCGTTGCAAAAGCGTTCACCGCATCTTCAATTAATTTAGACGGAAATTGCATGACCTAAAGGTAGTAATAAGTAATAAGTTGTAAGTGATAAGTGGATATTTTTTTGATTTAACTTTATCAATTAATCGTACATTGTTAATCGTTAATTTAACAGTATGTCGCCAATAGTAATTTCCATCAGCTTAATAGCCTATTTCTTATTCTTATTTGTGATTGCATGGTACACTTCTAAAAATGCAAACAATAAAGATTTTTTTGTCGGCGGAAAAGCATCCCCCTGGTATATTGTTGCCTATGGAATGATCGGTACTTCTCTCTCAGGTGTAACATTTATATCCGTTCCCGGAAAAGTAGGCACTGCACACTTCGCCTATTTTCAGGTAGTAATTGGTTATTTAATCGGATATTTTGTCATTGCATTTGTACTGCTTCCATTGTATTACAAACTTAACCTAACTTCAATTTATACCTATTTGCAAAAACGTTTCGGCAATACTACTTATAAAACAGGGGCGGGTTTTTTTATTTTGTCCAGAACTCTAGGTGCCACACTACGGCTTTACCTGGTAATTAATGTATTACAGATTTTTTTACTTCCTGATGGGTTGGGATTTTTTACAATTGCCGCCTTGGTAATTTTAATCATGATTTTGCTGTACACCTTCAAAGGTGGAGTGAAATCTATTGTCTGGACGGACATGCTGCAAACTTCATTTATGTTACTGGCATTAGTTACATGTGTATGGTTTATCAAAAATGAATTACATCTATCGTTTGGCGGTTTGATTGGTTCGCTGCAGGAAAAAGGATATACAGAAATTTTCATGACCGATTGGCTGAAAGGAAATTTCTTTATCAAACAAATTATTGGCGGTATGTTTATTACGATTGCTATGACCGGTTTAGATCAGGAAATGATGCAGAAAAATATCAGTTGTAAAAATTTAGGGGAAGCACAGAAAAACATGGTTACGTTTAGTTTTATTTTACTGTTTGTAAATTTGATTTTTCTGATTCTAGGTGGTGTATTGTATCTATATGCTGAAGCCAAAGTAATTGAAATTCCGGCAATGACGGATAATTTGTTCCCGATTATTGCATTAAAATATTTACCGGGCTTTATTGCTATCATATTTGTGATTGGATTAATTTCCGCTTTGTTTCCAAGTGCTGATGGTGCTTTAACTGCACTCACTTCTTCTATCTGTATAGACATCCTGGGCATAAATGATAATAAAAATTTAGATGAACAGCAACGTACGAAGACAAGATTAACCGTACACTTTATTATGGCATTTGTTTTTCTGCTTTTTGTCATTGGATTTAAAGTCCTGAACAAAGCTGCCATTATAGATTTATTGCTAAAAATTGCAGGCTATACTTACGGACCACTCTTAGGTTTATTTATGTTTGGAATATTAACCAAGCGAAAAATTAATGATAAATTATCTCCTGTAATTTGTCTGATTGCACCCGTTATTTGTTTTATTGCAGATAAAAACTCGGACAAACTCGCTACAGGATTTTCGTTCGGGCCCGAGATGCTTTTATGGAACGGATTGCTCACTTTTGTTGGTTTATACGTTATCAGCAAGCCATCATCCGGTGTTTCTGCACTTGATAATGAGCTAAATAAGTAGAAAATTTCAGATTTATTACTATCTTGGCATCCCGAAAATGTCGGGACGGATTTTTATGTAATTCTTTAATTAAAAAATCCCTTTTTACGATTTTTAAAATCTATTAGCAAGTAGTAATCGTAAATTGTACATTGTAAATCGTAAATAAAAAAAGTATGTCATTAGATGATTTTAAAAAGAAAAAACCCTTTAAGCAAAAAAGCTGGACACAGGTAAATGCATCGAACAGCTGGAGTATGTTTCGTATTATGAGTGAGTTTGTAGATGCTTATGATAAGATGGATAAAATTGGTCCATGTATTTCTATATTTGGTTCAGCGCGCACCAAACCGGAAAATCCGTACTATCAGTTGGCTGTAAAAGTAGCTGAGCGTTTATCGGAAGAAGGATACGGCGTGATTACTGGTGGCGGTCCCGGTATCATGGAAGCCGGCAATCTGGGTGCGCAAAACAAAGATGGAAAGTCTGTTGGATTAAATATTGAATTGCCATTTGAGCAAGGGCATAATCCTTATATTGACAACGACAAACTTATTTCACATCACTACTTTTTTGTAAGGAAAGTTGTATTCGTAAAATATGCTCAGGGTTTTGTTTATTTACCCGGAGGCTTCGGCACGTTTGATGAATTATTTGAAGTAATGACGCTGGTGCAGACAAAAAAAATAGACAGAGTTCCGATTGTACTGATGGGTACTTCCTTCTGGAAAGGTTTATTGGATTGGATGAAATCAGAAGTACTGAATAATCAGCATAACATCGGTGAAAATGATTTCAATTTATTTTTAGTAACAGATGATGTGGAAGAAGCGATTACATATATTAATACATTCTATGCTGAACATGATTTAGCTCCGAATTTCTCGTAATCTATCTCTTAAAGATATGTAAAGGGTGGCAAAACATGCCACCCTTTTTTATTTTCCTATTCCTTTTAATGCTTTATGTGCTGTTCTTTGGAATTAAAATACTATTGAGCTGTTGTAGTCAACTGTATTTTTTCTGTAATCTGCAGCAATATAATCAGCATATTCCTGAATAAACTTTTCAGCTTTTGAATATTATTTCAGCTTAACTTCCAATGTAACTACATTCGTAAAGATAAGTCTGGTGATATTATAAAACGCAACATCAGATGGAATACTGACACCTTGTTTTACCAGTTTAAATATTAATTGCAAACTTAATCACTTTTTATCTTAGTTCGGCTGAGGCCCCGTTTATTCTGGGTGCCTTTTATTATGTGTGGTTTGATAAATTGTTTCTATTTTTGAGAAGTATGTTTATTCATAAGAAAATAGGAGCTCTGTTTATTGTTTTCAGTTTACTGCTTACTGCATACTCTTTTTCACAAGAGTACAGAAATAGTGGTTTTATTAAACCAATGAATTTGCCGTTTAATTTAGCAGGTTCTTTTGGCGAACCACGCCCGGATCATTTTCATTCAGGCATAGATATAAAAACTAATGGTGTGGAAGGTGAGCCTGTGTTTGCCGTATATGACGGTTATATTTCACGTATTCGGGTTTCACCGTATGGATACGGAAGAGCCATTTATATTACACATACAAACGGTTTTACGAGTGTTTACGGACATTTGAGTAAATTTTATGGTGCAATAGAAAAATATATACATACACAACACTACACACTGAAAAAATCAGAATTGGATTTGACATTAAATGCCGGTATTTTTCCTGTTAAACAAAATGATACGATTGCTTTTTCCGGCAATACCGGCGGCAGTACGGCACCGCATTTACATTTTGAAGTTAGAAACACCAAAAACGAACACGCTTTAAATCCATTAGATTTTTATCCAAGAAGTTTTTATGTAGATACGATTCCGCCGCAGATTAATAAGGTGAAAGTAAATATATTTTCTGCAGGATATTTTTACAATTCATTCAGAAAGAATTATTATAATTTACCAACAAAAGAAAGATTGAATTTTTCTGAACCTAATTATGCAATTGATTACAGTAATTACTATTCTTTTTCTTTAGAAGGATATGACAAACAAGATAATTCAGAAAATAAAAATGGAATAAATAAAATAGAAGTACTTCAAAACGACAGTCTTGTTTTTAAATATGATTTAACAGAAATAGATTTTGACAAAACACGTATGTGCAATGCATTTGTTGATTATACTGAAATGATGAACGGCAGTGGTTATTTTTACAATTGTTATCAGTTGAAAAATAATTCTTTACCAATCTACATGTTTGGCAATGGTTTTTTCGCAAATGGACAAATAGATTCTGTAGCTATTTATGACATATATTGTTATGATTACAATAAAAACAAAACCAAAATAAAGTTTGAAATACCTAAAAGTAATTCAATAACAGATTATGAATTTTTAAATTGGAAAAAAGATTCTATTGCTATAACAGAGCGATTTAAGAATATGACAGATAGTATTTCTTTGCCAGGATTTCAAATCCGATTTACAGAAAATACTTTTTATGATGACATTTATCTTACATTATCGAAAAGATTTATAAGAGACACGGCTGTTTATAAAATAAGCACTGATTATAATTTAATTCCGCTCCACAAACCAGCCAAAATAGAATTCAACTCTTCTATCAAAAAAAACCGGAAGAAGATAGTTATTGTACGACAAGATAATAAAGGAAAAGAAACAGCACTAAAAACTACTTTTGATAAAACAAAATTTTATGCAGAAACGAAAGAGCTTGGTTCATTCTATTTAAAATATGATACCACAAAACCAACAATTGAAATTCCAAATCTCAAATCGCAAATCCCAAATCTTATCATTCAGGCAAAAATTTCAGATGAGCTTTCCGGAATCAATACTTATAACGGCTACGTTGACAATAAATGGGTCAATTTCTATTACGATGCAAAAAATGATGTGATTCTATATAATTTTGACGAATATTGCACCAAAGGTGAACATACTTTAAAAATCATTGTTACTGATAATGTTGGAAATAAGAATACAATAACTAATAAATTTAATTACTAATAAGATGCAGCGAGATTTCTTCCCGAAATAATCGGGACAGGCTGCTACGCTCGAAATGAGATTCAACAATTTTATAATTCATTAATTCTACAATTATGCTAACCGAAGGAACCAAAGCACCAAAAATCAAAGGAGTAGATTTCAAAGACAAAACAACTGTACTCTATTTTTATCCGAAAGATGACACACCGGGCTGTACTGCCAATGCCTGTGATTTCAGAGACAATTATGCATCACTCACCAAAAAAGGATTTACTATAATTGGCGTAAGTCCTCAGGACGAAAAATCGCACAATAAGTTTAAAGCAAAATACGACTTGCCGTTTGAATTAATTCCCGATACAGATAAAACCATTGCACAGGCTTACGAAGTATGGGGAAAGAAAAAATTTATGGGCAAAGAATATGAAGGTATTTTGCGTACTACATTTGTCATCAACGCAAAAGGTGTTATTGAAAAAATTATTGATAAAGTAGATACAAAGAATGCTACCAAACAATTACTGGAAGCGGCTGCAAAATAGATGGCTCGATTAATTTATTGATTTACATCACCAAAAATCATTATTGTTTTTCTTTCATAAAAATTATTCATTTTCTTAATAGGATAATGAAATTAATTTTTGTAGATTTAGTTTGATGAATTTGCCGCAAACCGATTCAGATGTAAGTGCCCTAAAAGAACTACTGCAGGTGAAATACAGTCAGTTGAATGCGTTGCTCGATGCAACAAAAGCAATCAATGACAATGTATCTTCAGAAGGTTTATATCAGATTTACAAACATACGCTGCACGAACAGATTCGAGTAGACCAGATTGCCTTGTTTATGTTCGATCAGGCATGGAAACGTGTAGTCTGGGAAAAACAGGATCAGGATTTTTATATTCCGATTCAATCACATTTTGAAAAATATAAAACTGCAAAAGCATTATCGGATGAAGAGCAGATTATTTTTGGCGGTTTTAAATACATTGTGCCTGTATATCACAAACAGCAGCCACTCGCATTAGCTCTACTGGGAAATATCGATGAAGATATTTCACATCAGAAAGACGAGCTTTTAGAGTTCACACAAATTTTCACCAATATTGTCACAGTTGCTATTGAAAATAAACGCTTGTTCCGGAAAGAAGTAGAAAAAAAGCAGTTTGATAAAGAATTAGACCTGGCTTCAAAAGTACAAGGCATGCTGATTCCTAAAAAGTTGCCTAAGAATAATATGTATGAATTTGCGGGTTTATATTTACCGTATAAAGGAATTGGTGGTGATTATTACGATGTAATTCATATTAACAAAGATGAATTTGTATTTTGTATTGGAGATATTTCCGGCAAAGGTGTCGCTGCTGCATTGGTAATGGCTAATTTACAGGCTTATTTAAACGCAACTTTAGGTTTGGGTTTTAAAAAAGAAAAATTAGTGGAGAAACTCAATCAAAAAATATATTCCATCACGAATGGAGAAAATTTCATTACGTTGTTTATCGCAAAATATAATATTATTACCAGAGAACTGGAATATTTAAATGCCGGTCATATACCACCCTTTTTAATTCATAATGACAAAGTGGAACAATTAGAAACAGGAAGTACGTTATTAGGTATTTTTGAAGAATTACCCAGAATAGAATTCGGCAGTATGATTATAAAACCGAATACTACTATTATAACGTTTACTGATGGTTTAACAGAAATGGAAAATGAAGATGAAGAACAGTTTGGTGTAGAACGCTTGTTAGAATTCAGTAAAAACAATTATCGTTTAAGCCCTGAAATCTTCAATAAAATATTGTACGATTACGTAAGTAAGTTCAAGGGAAATGTTTTGTTTAATGATGATATAAGTGTTCTTACAGCTAAGTTTATGTAAGCTGTTCATCTTGTGTCTGAACAGCATCAGAACTGAAATTGACAAGCAATCCAAGGCACATAAAGAATAGTGACCCCAGCTTATTTGCTTCCACCAAATCACTCAGTGTATTATTTAATAAGAATGCGATAATACAAAGTGTTATTGCCATTACATATTTTCTGTTTGTGACGTCAGAAGTATTATAAGCCATTTGTGCTGTTAGTAAAACAACTGTTATAAGTACAATAAACAATATCAGAGCAGGCAATCCTTGTTCCGTTAATAATAACAGAAAGTAATTGTGAACGGTAGATTTCTCTTCATTATCGCTTATATAAGTTTCATAGGCTGTAACCGTAAACTTTTTATAATTTGACACAAAATTATTCGGACCAACTCCGACTATTGAATTTTCTTTAAACAACTTCACGGCAGCTATCCATCTGTAAAAACGTTCAACGGTACTCATATCTTCCATTTCAAATGTAGAAGTAAGATGCTGAGCGAGTTCATCATGGTAAATTGTATGTTCATAATCCGGAGAATATTTCAGGTAGTTATTGTCTTTAAGAATATATGCACAAAAGATTACAGTAAATATTCCTGAGACAACGATAATATTCTTTGTAAGATTAAATTTTAAAACAAAAAAATACACAGCCATCGCTCCAACAGCCAGCCAAGCTCCTCTTGTATAGGAAAGAAAAATAGCGGCTAAAAAAACGGGAATAGCATATTTCAATATCTTGTAACGAAGGTAATTTTTCGGATACCAGCTTATTGCTAAAAAGATAAATGGGAATAACATAGTAATAAATACTGCATAATTTACGTGATTGCGATAAATCGGATGTACTGCCTCTGTAATGGTATCAAATGTAAATCCCATCATACCATGACGAACCATTACAAACAAAACACTTAAATAGGTTGGAATAAACAAACACCAGAAAAACAACTGTATTGATCTTTTAGTTCGTAACAATAAAACAGGCAACACCAAGAACACGGCTAAATACCAGAATTTTGCAAGGATATATTTTACAGATAAAAAAATATCCGTCGAAAAAAGAGTCGTGAAAATACTCCAAATAAACATCAACACGATAATAATAAAAACCGGGTGCTGGAACTGTCTTTGTTTTAATTCACTCTTATTGAATACCAGATAAAATACAGTACAGGCAGCCAGCAATATTACCATCGGCTCTGAAGGCAAGTCTGTTCCTAATTTTCCAATATAAGATTCTACTGAAACCGGCAAGACCGTCAGCATTATGAAAAATACAGCCCGGAAATTGAGCATAGTCAATGCAAGAAAAACAAAACCGAAAGGAACAATAAAATATAGACTATGATTCGAATAAATGCCAACTGCAAAAAAAACAAGAGACAATAGTGCACTTATCCAAAAGAGCAATTTCTCATTTCGGAAAAAAAAATCAGGAACGCTGAAATCCGTATTTGTCTGCATGTTTATATAATTCAATCAGTAATGCTACAAATGAAGCTAAAAAGAAAGAAACAAGAGCTGTTGCCAGTACAATCAGCCATCGCACCGGCTTTGATTTTTTTACAGCCGGCGATGGTTCTTCTACAACATACAATGTTTTGAACTGCGCCGATGATGAGACAACATACTGATCTCTGATTGACACTAATTTCTTTAATTCATCTGAAGTGTTTTCAGACTTACCGGTGGTTTGCAGCATTAATTTTTTCTCTTCTATTTGTTTATCTATTAAACTCAATACGGTTGCCTTATTTTCCACCAGCATACTTCTGTAAATTGAATCGGATTTTAAGACGATATCTTTCACCATATTAGACGCCATTTTTGCATCTGTATCCAATATGCTCACTTCAATTGCTCCCAAATCATCTCTTATTGCATCAAAATTTCCATAAAATTCTTTTTGAGTATAGAAAGTAGAAAGCTGTTTGTCTTCTCCATTTATTTTATAATGTTTAGTCAATCCGTATTTTTCAATAAGCATCAAACTAACGGGTGCAGAATTTAAAATGGTTAAGAAACGATTGATATCTTCCTTTCCCCCGAAGATACTTACACCTCCTACTTCTTTTTCATTAAATAAGGCAGCTCTATCTGTACTCACCGGATTAGATAAGTAAAAAATCATTTTGGATTTATAGTAAGGTGGCATTATAGATGGCATGGTAATAATAATACTTAATAAAACAGCCACTAGCGTAAACAAAAAAACTTGTTTCTTCCATTGCAAAACTATCTTCAATATTTCGAGCATACCTGAATTTTAATTCTAATCTTATTCAAAAATAATAAAACTATTCGATTTATTCGTTTACGCCGGTTTTCAGCTGCAATGTATGTTTATTAATCAATCCTGTACCAATGGCAATAAACGGAATGCAGAGAAAATAAAAAGCAACATGAATGATTAAGTTATAAAATGCATTTGAAGAAAACTGAACTTTCGCCAGAAATAAGACAAATGCCAAACAAATCCCAGCAAATGCTGTCAGTTGGAATACATATTTAATCTGAATATCAATTTTAAAAACGCGTATACAATAAACCGAATAACAAACCAGCATAAACAACTGAGTTATCAAAGTGGCCTGCCCTGCGCCTTTAGCTCCGAAATTTGATATTAAATAAAAATTTAAACAGATATTCAATATGACTGCAACAATCAATGTGTAAATCATTAATTTAAAATTCTTATTTGCAGTTAGCAATGTACCGATTACATATAAAATTGCTACCGGGAAAAAATTAAGCAACAAGTAGCCGAATACTTCCGCAGAATAGGTTGAATTGGATGTTGTGTATAACAAATTCATAATATCTTCTCTATACCAGAACAAACAAACAATAATAGAAACACTTACTGAAAAAATAATAGAAATACCGGATTTTAATAATGTCTTTATTTCCATTCTTTTAGAAATTCTGTAGGCAAATAGTGGTAATAAAATCGAGGCAAATAAATATCCGATATTGTTCAATGATTCCATAATTCTGTACCCTTGTGCATAGATGCCACTTTCCGCTGCACCGTTTGTTCCCTGGAGCCTTTCCAGCATTACACCATCTATTCTGTAGTAAGTGGTCATTAAAAAATGAATGATGGCATACGGCATCGTCTCTTTGGCAATTCTAAGAAAAATATCAAATGAAAAATTGAAAGTAAGTTTCTCTGTAAGTCTGAATGCAAAAATCAGACACACAATACATGTTACTGCATAAGCTGCCAATTGCGCTGCTGCAAAATTAAAAACAGACAACCTGAAAAAGGACAAATCTCCCCAGATTAACACAACACAAAACAATATCATTAACAACTTATCCAATACTGACAATAAAGCATCTGTTATAAAATGCTGATGTGCAGAAACATTTGAGCGTAAATAAATATTAAACGACAATAAAATCTGATTGCATAATATAATCCAAATAAACGGCTTGGATAAATAACCTAAAGGATATGCAATGCTGACACATAACACCAAATACACTATAAATAAAAGCGTCTTAAAAACTAAAATACTTGGCAGTAATTCATTGATTCGTTTATTGTCTGCTGCCACCTCACGGTTATTATAATTTTGAAAGCCAAAGTCCAGTAAAATCTGAAAAAGATAGGTAAAATTAAAAATGGCGAAATATAAACCGTATTCACTTTCGCCTAATTTATTTTGTACTGTTCTGTCAATGCCAAAGACCCAAAATGGTTTTATCAATAAATTGATAAATACCATAAAAAAGACATTAAAGACAAATGATTTTTTCAAGTTTATAATTTAAATAAGGTTTTAATTTTTGCTACACCATCTCTCATAAAGTAATTGACATATCTTTTTTGGTCTATTTTAAAAATGATATAACTTGTTGATTCATTCCAGTAAATATCACCATTCATTTCTTTACCATCAGATAAAGAAAAATTATAATAAACCAAAGATTTCAAGTCAGGTATTGGTATTGCTACTGAATCTTTGATATAGCTTAAAAAAGTATTGTGATAATTTTTCGGCAAATCTGCATGTTTAAATTCTGTTGCATGATTCACTTCAAACTTTATGGTTTTCGTAATTAAATCTAAGAATATTGTTTGCGGCAGTTTAGTATATACGATAGAATCTTGAGTATAAGCAAATTGACTTATCAAACATATCAATACAAACAAGGCGTTCTTCAAAATCTTAGTTATTGAAAATCGAACATTACACATCCTTATATACCTTTTCTAACGCATTATTGATTATCACACAAGATACGTGAATTTCATCTTCTGTAATAATTAAAGGCGGAGCAATACGCATGCAATTATTAGCAAACAAAAACCAATCTGTCACCAATCCATTTTCCAGACATTCATGAATTACTTTTCTGAGATTGTCAAAATTATCGAGATGCACAGCCATCATTAAACCACAATGATTTATTTTTTGTATGGCTTTATGTTGCAATAATTGAATAAACAATTGGGCTTTAGCTTCTGCGCTTGTATATAATTTATTTTCTTCTATTTCTTTCAAAGACGCTAATCCTGCTGCACAGCAAACTGCATTACCACCGAATGTAGTAATATGCCCGAGTACTGGATTGTTTTGAAGTACCTGCATAATTTCATTGCTTGAAACAAATGCTGCTAATGGCAAACCACCACCAAATGCTTTTCCAGCTAACAAAATATCAGGAATTATAGTTGATGTTTGAAAGCGAAACAAACTTCCTGTTCTTCCGCAGCCTGTTTGTATTTCATCAAAAACCAACAATGTTCCTGTTTCATCACAACGTTTTCTTATCGCTTTCAAATACTCTGCTTCCGGTACAATAACGCCGGCTTCTGCCTGTACCGGTTCTAAAAAAATAGCTGCTGTTTTTTTAGTTATTAAGTTGATATCTTCAAAATTATTATAACGGATTTGCCGTATGTCAGGCAACAATGGTCTGTACACAGATTTAAAATATTCATCTCCATTTAAACTTAGTGCTCCTTGTGTACTTCCATGATAGGAATTAAAACAGGAAATAATTTCTGTTCGTCCCGTAAAACGCTTTGCCAGTTTCATCGCTCCTTCCGTTGCTTCAGTACCTGAATTGGTGAAATAAACCGACGATAACGTTGAAGGCAATAAATCTGTCAGATATTTTGCCAATTGTACTTGCGGTGACAGAACAAATTCTCCATAGACCAACGTATGCGCATATTTTGCAGCTTGTGATTGTATAGCTTCTACAATTTTAGGATGACAATGACCCAATGCACTTACACCAATTCCTGAAATTAAATCAATATATTTTTTTCCTGTAACATCGTACAAACAGACCCCTTCTGCTTTTTCAATTTCTAAAGCCAAAGGTGCATTTGAAGTTTGAGCCACGTGCTGTAAAAAAAGTTGTCGCTGTGTGAGCATGTACAAAGATATTAATTAATGATTACTTATTATTTACAGGTTATAAATTAGCTTATGTACATTTCATAAATCACATTTACTGCTAACTTTACTTTACTAAAAATCAAGCATGGCAAATAGTAAAGATTTCTCAATTATTATTACAGGAACCGGTTTCTCCGGAATCTGCGTAGGTATTCAGTTAAAAAAAATCGGATTTCATAATTTTAAAATAGTAGAAAAAGCGAACGAAGTAGGCGGAACCTGGCGCGACAATACGTATCCCGGCGCAGCTTGTGATGTAAAATCAAATCTATATTCCTATTCGTTTGAACCGAACCCAAACTGGACGCGTGAATATTCTCCACAGGCTGAGATTCTGGAATACATTAAGCATTGCGTTACAAAATACGACCTCGAACAGCATATTATTTTCAACTGGGAAGTAAAAGCGGCTAAATATGATGAAGCAGATGGCATTTGGGAATTGACCAATCAAAAGAATGAAAAACTTACTGCAAATATTGCCGTTGTCGGAAATGGTCCTTTACATATTCCCAGTTTGCCGGATATTGATGGTATACAGGATTTTAAAGGAACTGTTTTTCATTCCGCACAATGGAATCATGATTACGATCTGACCAACAAAAATGTGTGTGTGATTGGAACGGGTGCGAGTGCCATTCAGTTTGTTCCTGAAATACAACCGAAAGTAAAAAACCTCTACCTGATGCAACGCACAGCACCATGGGTTTTACCAAAACCGGATGGTGAATTTAGTACTACACAAAGCGTTTTATTTGAAAAAATTCCTTTTATTCAGAAGCTCAACCGCGATTTTATTTACTATTTCAATGAAGCACAAGTTGTAGGGATGATGTATGAGGACAGAATTCTGAAATTAGGAGAAGTAATAGGCAAACGTCATATCAATAAATATATCAAAGACCCGGAACTCAGAAAAAAACTGACACCCAATTTTAGATTAGGCTGTAAACGCGTTTTATTATCCAATAATTATTACCAAGCATTGGCACAACCTAATGTGGAAGTGATAACAGACGGCATACAAAAATTCACTAAAGACAGCGTGGTGACCAAAGATGGCAAATCCCGAAAAATTGACGCAATTATCATGGGAACGGGTTTTCATGTATCAGATAGTTTTCAGTATTATAATGTACAGGGCAAAGGTGGCGTGCAATTAAAGGATGTTTTACACGATGCACCGGAAGCTTATTACGGAACCAGTGTACACCAGTTTCCAAATCTTTTTATAATGCTAGGACCAAATACCGGCTTAGGCCACAATTCAATGATTTATATGATTGAATCGCAAACGAATTATATTATTGACGCAATACAAAAAATGTTGAAGCAACATATTAAATCAATTGATGTGCGCAAAGATGTACAGACAAAATTTAATGAAGAAATACAGAAAAAATTAGAAGGTACTATCTGGCTTTCCGGTTGTAAGAGCTGGTACTTGAGCGCTGATGGAAAAAACCATACCGTTTGGCCGGGATTCACACTGGAATTCAGAAACAGAACAAAAAACATTAATCTAAATGATTATATCTTAGAAAAGACAAGCGTAAAAAAACAGGAAGCAGCGTTGGTGTAATCTGTTATTTTATTGAAACAACCGTTTTGCCATCATTTTGTACTAATAATATTTTCCCTTTGTAAACACTGCCCATTTGGTCATAACTGACGGGTAAAACTTGTTTGCCTGTTTTATCCAGCAACCCTAATTTTTTGTCTTTACCTGCTTTTATATATCCGTTTTTACAGTTATCTCCGCTGTCATATATAAATCCGGTAAGAGCCTTGTTATTGCTTGTGTTTACCAATCCCCATTTACCGTCTTTTTTTGCCCATGCAATACCTTCGTTAGCGGGTGTTATATCCTGATACTTGAAATCTATTATTGTCTTGCCGGTTTCATCAATCAATCCAAATGTAGTTCCTTTTTGTACAGGATAGGTTCCATTTGACGGATTTCCTGCACCATTGTAAACGTCTCTACCAATTTTCTCACCTTTTTTATTTATAAGATAGTATTCATTTGCATCTTTCACAATTGCTGTACCATTATAAAATACAGATGCCACATCAAACTTAAATGGTATGACTACTTTACCTGTGGTATCAATAAATCCTACTTTATTATCTTTTTTGACACCGGCTACAAACTCTGAAAAATTCCCAACTTCATCATACTTTTCGCTGTTTATTTTCTTTCCGCTTTTGTCTATAAAATAATATTTAGACGGATAGGATTCTTTGATATAAGCTCTGCCATTTTTGAAATCACCGCACTCTATTGCATTTGAAATGGAAAACGAGTTTCCATTTTTATCATAAAAATAGCGAGTACTTCCATAGGAGGCTTTTGCTTTTGCCAGGCCTTCACTGAAGGGACCTTCGTAGATATTGTATAATTCTTTTATTTTTGTAAAATTCTTATCCACTAAATAAGGTGTGCTATAGGTGCTTTCCTGTACGGCAGCAATTCCTTCAGAAAAATTGACAACTGAGTAATATGTTTTTGTATTCAACTTTTTTCCGGTATAGTCTATAAAATCATACGAGCTGTATGATTTTCCTATAAAAATTCCTTCTTCATTAAAGTCACCAACTTCATTATATGGTAGAAGTTGCTTTTTTTGTGTAGCAATATCAAACAAGTAAGCACTTTTATTAAAACTAATTTTTAGTGAATCATCGTTACTAAAGAACTCCGTACCATAAGTAGAAGTATTATCCTGTTGTATGGTTTTTAATAATCTTCCGGTCTCATTGTATATTTCAAGTTTATCTTTAAATATTAATGCCAGCTTGTTCTTTCTGCCGAAAATCACATTCGTAGCACCATGTTCCGGTATAATTATTTTTAAGGATTTATCTATTACGGTATATTTATTGTCTTTCTTAAGATAAGATAACCCAAAATCCGTGAATGTATTAATGTAATCGTATTCTTCTTTGGTTACGATTTTTGCATTTTTATCTACTAAACTATACTTTAAACCCTTACTTGCTTCATAAAAATCAGTTCCGTATTTTTTATTTATCGCTGAGTATTCTATCGGTAATGTCACATTACCATTAAAATCTATGATTCCATATCTGGTAACTGTTATATAACTTTCCTTTGTGATTTCTTTTACCACAAAAAAATTATCTTCCACTGTTATGTAATCATATTTTAATGGAACTATTTCTTTACCTGTTTTATCTATTACACCAGCGTTATCGCTGTTAAGTGAATAATTTCTGGTGGTAAAGACTACTGCAAAATTATCTTTAAAGTCATTTCCACGCAGAAATTTTGGTGGAATAACCCATTTATTATTCTTGTCAATATATCCATAATAAGTAGCATCAAGCAAAGACATACAAGCAAGTCCGCTTTTAAATTGGGATGCACTTCTGTATATCGCAGGAATTACTTCTTTATTATTTTTATCAATAAACCCATAGCCTTTGTCTTTACTAAAGCAGATAAATCCTTCAGATGGCGTACCTAAAAACTTATACTGAATGGGAATAATTATTTTACCCGTTTTATCAACAGCTCCATAAAGTGACAATCCATCTGAACTCTTTTTAGACACCGTACTTAAACCATCCGAGAATGTCTTAATTTCACTATACTCATTGTTCAGGATAAATGAATTTGATTTTACAGAATAGATTCCCCATCTTTTTAATGTATCTTCCACAATAAATATTCCCTCTTCATTAGAATTCCAGATGGTTCTGTATTTTAACGGAAGTATTATCTTTTTAGCCACTTCATCATATAATCCATAACGGTATTGTGTCTTATAATCATAACTGCTTGTCCCACTAAACGAATAATAAACAGATGTTATCCCGTTTTTATGTTTCGTGCCAAAATTAAAATCAGTTTGTGCGCATAATGCCATAGTCGCCAGCATAAAACCCGTAACTACCAGAATCTTCTTCATAATATACCGTTTAACATAATTTATTCAAATTACATACCAAAAAGTAGAAGTAAAATACGTGATTTCAGGTATTTATTTCTGTATTTAAGTTAAATATAATTTTTAAACTTCTAAATTATCAAAATCTCAAATTATCTTTGCGCATTATGGCAGAGATTGATTTACAAAAAATTGTATCACATTGTAAAGAATACGGGTTTATTTTTCCGTCGAGTGAAATTTATGACAACTTAGGTGCCGTGTACGACTATGGTCCGTTTGGTGCTGAGCTCAAAAACCACATCAAAGAATACTGGTGGAAAAGCATGGTACAAATGCACGAAAATATTGTCGGTATTGATGCTGCCATCTTTATGCATCCAACTGTTTGGAAAGCGAGCGGACATGTCGATTCATTTTCCGATCCGTTAATAGACAATAAAGATTCTAAAAAACGATACCGGGCAGATGTTTTACTGGAAGAAAAAATTGATAAGTTAAAAGAGAAAGGGGAAAAAGAACTCGCCAAAAAGAATTTATTAGACGCCTCTGAAGAAGAAAAAGCGAAAGCATCAAGAGATTATGCAAAAGGATTAACTTTAGAAGCTGCATACATAAAGGCTGCTGAAGCATCCGATTTTAAACGATACAAAGAATTGATTGAAGAATATGAGATTGTATGCGAGGTCTCAGGTTCAAAAAACTGGACAGATGTGCGTCAATTCAATCTGATGTTTGACACACAATTAGGTTCTGTGTCTGAAGAATCTAACACTATTTATTTACGACCTGAAACAGCACAAGGCATTTTTGTCAACTTTTTAAACGTGCAAAAAACGGCTCGTATGAAAATTCCGTTTGGCATTGCACAAATCGGAAAAGCCTTTAGAAATGAGATTGTAGCACGACAATTTATTTTCCGTATGCGAGAGTTTGAACAGATGGAAATGCAGTTTTTTGTTCGCCCCGGCACACAAAAAGAGTGGTTCGACAAATGGAAACAAACCAGATTAAAATGGCATTTAGCATTAGGTACTTCAGAAAACAATTTGCGGTTTCATGTTCACGAAAAATTAGCACACTATGCGGATGCTGCTGAAGATATACAATTCAAATTCCCAATTGGTTTTAAAGAATTAGAAGGTATTCACTCCAGAACAGATTTTGATTTATCAGAACACCAAAAATATTCCGGCAAAAAATTACAGTATTTTGATTCCGAGTTGAATCAGAATTATGTGCCATATGTTATAGAAACTTCAATTGGTTTAGACAGGATGTTTTTACGTTTAATGAGTGAATCGTTGAAAGAAGAAACATTAGAAAACGGCGAAACAAGAACGGTTTTAAGCCTACCACCTGCTTTGGCTCCGATTAAAGTAGCTGTATTACCATTGGTAAAAAAAGACGGTCTGCCTGAAAAAGCCCGCGAAATCATAGATGTATTGAAGTTTGTAGGCAGAACGTTTTACGAAGAAAAAGACTCTATTGGTAAACGCTACAGAAGAATGGATGCTCTAGGAACACCTTATTGTATTACCGTTGACCATCAAACTCTAGAAGATAATACTGTTACGATTCGTGAGCGTGACAGTATGCAGCAAGACAGAATTGCCATTTCAGAAATTGAAAAAATTGTTGGCGCAAAAGTTGATATGAATAACTTATTGAGAAAAGCAATCAGTTAACAATCTATCGTTGCAATCCTCCTGTTTTTTGAATAAAAAACAAGCTATCATTAAAAAAAAAGTATACATATTACTTCTTATTCTTTCAACAGGAACTTGTCTTGCGGGAAATCCTATGTTTCGCGGAACATGGAAAGGATACATCTTATCAAAAAGTTTGGATGATGATAACAAAAAAGGATTACCGGTTACACTCTATATTGTTGATGATAATGATGCAGGTGATTTAGTCGGCGAAATGTCTATTCAATACAAATACCAGACTGATATTTATAAAGCGAAATACAAAGTAAGCGGCAGTATTGATTATGATGAATACACTATGTATATCAGACAGGAAAAACTTGTCTACTATGACTTACTGCCTAAAGGATTACAATGGTGCTTCGGCAGCGGCAATTATAAAATATTCAGAAATTCTTACAAGAAAAAAATCTATATCGACGGATATATGACTACTGATTGCGGCAATGAAAAAATCAGGATGATTTTAATTAAAAAATAAATCTTTTCACTCTTTCTGTCAGAATCTTATTTAAATATTTTTCCAATTATTTGATTATAGTTATATTTATACTATAACACACTAATCAGATGCAAAAATCAATCAATTTTCTTATCCTGTTTTTTTCTGTTGTTTTCATTTTTTCCTGTAAAAAGGAAGAAGAGAGCTACCCGGATATGCCAAATGCCGGTGAAATAAAAGCGTTAACCTATAATGTTGCCGGATTACCGGAAGGAGTAAATCCGGACCAGCACCCTACGAAACATATGCAGCTGGTGAGTCCGTTATTAAACGCATATGATTTGGTAAACGTACAGGAAGATTTTTTTTATCATGATTCATTGTATAAATACATCAACCTTCCATACAAAAGCACCTACTTTGCCAAACCGGGTGAATTAGGAGACGGATTAAATTGTGTATCTAATATTCCATTCATCGATTTTACCAGAATTACATGGGATTCCTGCAATGGTTTTGATTGTTTTACACCAAAGGGTTTTACGTACAGTCGTCTGCGATTTAATAAAAATGTATTTGTAGATTTATATAATGTACACTGTAATGCTGGTGACGATTCAGGTGATTTAAGAGCGAGGAGAAGTAATATTTTACAACTCTGCAATTATATAGATTTACACTCTGCCGGGAATGCAATTATTCTGATGGGTGATTTCAACTGCAGATATACACGTTTGGGCGATAATATTCGTGAAGTGGATAACAGAGGATTAAAAAATGTATGGGTGGAATTATTAAGAAGTGGAGTTCTGCCGTTACAGGATGGAAACTCGTTAACCGATTGTTCTCCAGATGCGACGAATGCCACCTGCGAGGTGGTGGATAAAATTTATTACAGGAGCAGTTCAAAAATTACATTAACACCAACAGCATATCAATTAGACGATCCGCTTTATTATGATTCATTAGGAGATCCTTTATCTGATCACAGACCTATGTATGCAAAATTTACTTACCAGGTACTACCTTAACGTCTATATGTTTAGTGACAAATAAATAGTATTTGCTTTTATTAATTCTTCCTGCGAACCAATATCTATCCATATATCATCATTGTGACGGAAAGCTTTAATTATATGGTCTCTGCATATATCCAGATACCAGTCTATCATAGAAAATTTCCCTTCCTTGTTATTATATTTAAAAATTTCAGGCGAAATAATATGGTAGCCGCTAAAAGCAAATTCATGTAAGGGGTACGTTTCGTGTTGTGCAAGTTTTTCTTTTACGTGTAGCGGAATTTTTCTTGGAATTCGTACTTCATGTGTTTTGACATTTTCCCAGCCAAATAAAATGTTATCATCATCAAACAACAAATATCTGGAAGATACTCTGTTCCGTACTGCCAGTGTAGCTATTGCATTACTATGTAAATGTTGCTGATAAAATTTTTCTAAATGAATATTGGTGAAAATGTCAGCATTACAAATCAGAAAGGGCTTATCATCATTGAAAAAATGCCTGGCTTTCCACAAGCCACCACCAGTCTCTAAAACCTCCTCTGTTTCATCGGAAATCTCAATACGAATGCCGAAATTATTATGCTGCTGCAAAAACTCTCTTATTTGATTTCCTAAGTAATGAATATTTACAATGACTTCATCAAATCCATGTTTGATTAAATGCTCAATCGTATGTTGCAACATAGGCTTATCACCTACTTTTACTAATGCTTTCGGACAAGTATCAGTTAAAGGCTTTAGCCTTGTTCCTAATCCTGCTGCGAAAATCATTGCTTTCATGTACTTAAATAAATTGTCCCTGTAATTCTCTTTCGATGTGTTTTAATTGCACCTCTATGTTGTATTTCTCTTTGATGTATTTTGCTGTTTGTTCCGCACAATAAACACTGCGGTGTTGGCCACCTGTACAACCAAAGTTTATTTGCAAATGCTCAAAATCTCTTTGCAAATAATCCTGAATATTGATATCAATTACCTTGTAAACGTTTTCCAAAAATTCTTTTACCTTACTCTTCGCTTCCAGAAACTCAATTACATGTTTATCTTTTCCTGTATGTTGTTTATACGGCTCATATCTCCCGGGATTGTGCAATCCTCTGCAATCAAATACAAATCCTCCACCATTTCCTGTAGTATCTTCCGGTATTCCGCGCTTATAAGAAAAGCTATTCACTACAATCTTTAAAGGTTTTTCAGAACCATCGAACTTTTCCACTTTAAATGTATCTGAAACAATTAATTGTTGCAACACATTAGTCAGCTCCGGTAATTCAATCTTTAGTTTAATATTTTCTAAAAACCATCTCACGTTTTCCAGTGCCGGTTGTATGCTTTCAATGAAATGACTGCGTTTTTCTATCAACCCACGAAAGCCATACGCACCTAATACCTGCAACATCCGTATCAAAACAAATGCATAGTAGCGCTCTTTAAAATCTTCTCTATTGATAAAAATTAATGCAGCAACTTTTTTTGTGTAATAGTCGAATAATTCTTCTCGTACATCATACGGGATTTTTGCACCTGCTTGCCATAATAAAGAAGCTACATCATATTGCAATGGGCCTTTTCTGCCACCCTGATAATCTATAAAATAAGGTTTGCCTTCATGTATCATTACATTTCGCGACTGGCAATCACGAAACATAAAATACTGATTGGGTTCTTGGAGCAAATATTCGCAGAGAGTGTGAAAGTCTTCATTTAAATCAATTTCACTAAAGTGCGCTCTGGCAACACGTGCAAAATAATATTTAAACGAATTCAAATCCCAAAACATGGAACTTCTGTTGAATTCCTGAATCGGATAACAGGTTGCAAAATTAAAATGCTCAGCCCCTCGAATTTGCAGATATGTAAGTTGTTGCAATACTTCTTTCAACTGTTTTTTTACATCTTCTGTAATTCCTTCTTTTTTGATAATAGAATACAAAGATGTATCACCTAAATCCTGCTGCAAATAATATTGTTTATCATCACTTGCGATAAGAACCTGCGGAACTGATATAAATTTAAGATGAAAATGTTTGGTGTGATGAATAAAGGTTTCATTTTCCTTGGAATCCTTTCCATACGTACCGATAGCAGAATGATTATCATTTTTTAATCTGAAATAAATTCTGTCTGAACCGGCTTGTGGCAACTGAATAACTGCCGTACAATCTTCATTGAAATACACACTAAAAAGATTCTTTAATATTTGCTCATGCATACTACAAATATAATGATAAGTAATAAGTTGAATAGTATTAAATAAAAAGGAATTTCAACTAATAGTAAATATTAATAAAAAGATTTATCACTCTTTTATCTTAACAATAATCTTACCGAACTGGTCGCCATTTTTCATTCTGTCGAAAGCAGCTACCGCATCTTTAAAATCAAATGTTTTATCCAGAATAGGTATTATCTGATGCTCGTTGCAGAAGTCTGTCATCCTGCTGAAATCATTATCACTGCCCATGGTAGAACCTAATAATTGCAGGTGATTCCAAAAAATCTGCCGCATATTTAAATCTTTAGGTAAACCCTTAGTTGCACCATAAAACACAAATTTTCCGGTTGGTTTTAATGTTGATATTAATTCATTCATACCATCACCACAAGCACTGTCAATAATTACATCAAAACCGCCTATCCCTTTTGCAAGCTGCCTGACTGCATTTTCTTTTGTATAGTTTGCAGCATCTTTTGCGCCTAAATTTTTACAAGTTTCCAGCACACTTTCTTTACTCGATGTAACATACACATTACAACCTATTGCTTTTGCAAATAAAAATGCAAATTGTGCCACTCCACCGCCTACGCCCGAAATCAGCACATTCATTTCTTTTTTTATTTTGCCTTTATTAAAAAGTGCATTGTATGCAGTCATTCCAGCCAAAGGCAAAGCACTTGCCTGTTCACTCGTCAGATAAGTTGGTTTCTCATGTAACCTATCAACAGAAACGACAATATATTCTGCCAAAGTACCATGAGATGGCATACCCAGAATCTGATATTCTTTCGATTGAAAATGCGAATTGTTTCCCCAGTTGATATTCGGGTTAATTATAACTTCTTTTCCAATCCAGTGTTTATCTTTTTCATCTGAAACCACCATTACCTCACCGCATCCATCCGAGCCTAAAATAGCGGGTAATTGTATCTTTGCATACTGGCCTTCACGAATCCACTGGTCACGGTGATTGAGTGCGGCGTAGTGAATCTTTATGAGAGCCTGATGTTCTCCTACCGATGGTGTAGTTACTTCTTCGAGTTGAAAAGAGTTAGTGTTTAATACGAGTGCCTGCATATTATTTTTATTAATTCGTAAATCTACAACTTATTAATATTTACTTAACGGTATCTTTTTGGAAACTTTAAAACCTTTTTAAGTTTCCAGCGTTTATTGTTGTAAATTTGCCACCCATGGAAATACTGTTATCAAACCCAAAAAAACAGGATACATGCATTGCCTCAAAAGTTTTTGAGAAAGCAAGGCATTTGTTTAATACAGTGGGTGTAAGAAATACAACCATGGATGATTTGGCAAAGGAGCTTGGAATATCTAAAAAAACTTTATACAAAGAAGTAGAAAACAAAGCAGATTTGGTAAAGTTTTGTGTTCAATACGATCTAAATCAAGATGAAAAATTAATTAACTCCATTTCAGAAAATACTGAAAATGCTATTGAAGAACTGGTTTTGATTGCAGCACACATCAGTAAAGAATTACAGATTTATCATCCTTCTATTTTAAAAGATATTACAAAACTATATCCTGAAAGCTGGACATTAATAGAAAATCATAAAGATACTTTTGTTAAGAAAAATATTTCGGACAATATTAAAAAAGGAATAAAACAGGGTTTGTACAGAAAAGATGTAAATGCCGAACTCGCCACCATTATCCAATTACACTTATGTTTTCTGCCTTTAGAAAACATTTATAATAATTACAATCCGACTCAGGTGTACCAGGAAATATTACGGTATAATTTATATGCAATCGCAACACCAAAAGGCATTGAATTATTCGAACAATTAATCAAAAAAATAAAATTATAACAGACAAGAATGAAACGCCGGATAAACATTTTACTGATTGCTGTAGTTTGCGGACTGTCAGCATTAAACTCACATGCACAAACTCCTTATACACTTTCACAGTGTGTTGACTATGCTCTGAAGAATCATCGAAGTATTAGAATTGCACAAAATGATGTAGCAGTTGCTTATGCGAGAAAAAAAGAAGGTCAGTCTGCCTATTTGCCACAGATAAATGGGATTGCAAAATGGGACTATAATATACAATTGCAAAAAACCGCATTACCGGATGAGTTCGCATTACCCGGAATACCAAGCGAAGTTGAGTTTGGAAATAAATTTACAACATTGCTGGGTGTACAACTGGATCAGTACTTATACAACAAATCATTTATTGACGGAATTAAAGCGATAAAACCAAGTTATGAATTAGCAGAGTTGAAAAAAGTAAAAACTGAAGAGGATGTAATTTACAATACCATTGTTGCCTATTATCAAATACTATTTATCAACGAGCAGGAAAAATTGTTAAAGCAAAATGAAACTCGACTTACAAAAACGCTTCCTATTATAAAACTGCAATATGATAAAGGTGTTGTTAAGAAGATAGATCTGGAACGTGTTCAGGTAAACTATAACAATATTATTGCGAATGAAGAAATAGTAAATACAAAAAAAGAACTGGCATTAAATAATTTAAAATACAATATGTCTTTGCCGTTAGATTCCGCAATTACTATTGATACGAATTATACCCGTGAGATTATTGATATTAATTCCTTTTCGGACACTTCTTCTATACGGAACAAAATTGAGTTGCGTTTATTACGAAAGAATCTCCAATTACAAAATGTACTTCAGAAAAGAACACAAGCAGCTTATTTCCCCGTATTCTCCTTTTATGCAAAATACGCAGGACAATCTTTAGGCAATAAGTTTGCGGAATCTTTCAGAAGCTGGTCACCAATTGCAGCACTTGGCTTAAAATTAGAAGTACCAATTTTTGATGGTTTAAGAACTAAAAGTGCCCTTCAGCAATCTAAATTAAATATTGAATCTATCAAAGAAAATATAAAAATTACGGAAGATGGATTAAAATTCCAGTTAAAAAATGCAGGAACACGATATACAAATGCTGTTCAAAACATAGATGTCAATAAATCAAATTTAGAATTGGCAAAAAATATCTTAGAGGTAACAACGCTTCAATACCAAAAAGGTGTAATTAGTTATACTGAATTGATTGCTGCAGACTCCGCTTATAAAGAAGCAGAATTAAACTACTTATCTTCCTTTGTAGAATTATTAAACGCTAAACTGGAAATAGACAAAGCAAACGGAAATTTAAATAATTACAAATAATAAATACTCGAACTGCAAACATCAAACGTATTTTAAAAAAAGAAAACAACCATTATGAAAAATAAAATTATCGTAGGAATCATTGCACTATTACTAATAGGAGGTATGGCATACAAGCTTACTCAAAATAAAAAAGAGATTGATAAAAACAGTACACCAAAAGACAGAAGTAATGTGCCTGTTTCAGTAACCACCTTTGATGCAAACTATTTTCCTGTAAGTACTGATTATGCTCTGCCTGCAGTATTGGACATCAACAAAAGTGGTATCATTACGGCAACTCAACCGGGAAAAATTGCTTATTTAAACGTAGAAATCGGAACTCATGTTTCAAAAGGTCAATTAATTGGCAAGATTGACTCCAAACAAAGAGAGATTGGCATAAAATCTTCGGAAGCCACAATAAAAAAATTAGAAGCAGATATACAACGTACTAAAGATTTAATTGAAGGAGATGCAGCACCTGCAACGGCAATAAACGACCTGAATTACAATCTGGAAACAACAAAAATTCAGAAAGAAAATATGCAACAACAGATTGCTGACAATAATATTTATGCGCCAATCAGTGGTATTGTAGTTCAAAAGAATGCCAATGCAGGCGAGTTTGCAAATCCGGGTACACCATTGGCCTCGATTATGGATATTTCTGTATTGAAAGCAATAGTGTATGTAAGTGAGAGTAATGTGTATGATTTAAGAATCGGTCAAGCTGCTCAAATTTCTTCATCCGTTTTCCCTGGGAAACTGACAAAAGGAATTGTAAAATATATTGCACCAAAAGGCGATGAGAATCACAACTATAGAGTAGAAGTGGAAATACCAAACAGCGGCTATAAAGCAGGCACGTATGTAAATGTAAAATTCAATTTCAAAAAACCTGCGGATGCACTTCAGATTCCGAAAATTGCATTAGTAGAAGGAGTAAAGAATCCATACGTATATGTAGTGAATGGGAATTCTATCGCAGTTAGAAAAATTGAAATCGGAGAAGAAATCGGGCAAAATATCGTGGTTAGAAGTGGCTTAACTCCCGGAGAAAAGGTAGTAACATCCGGTCAGATTAATTTATCTGAGAAAAGCAAAATTCAAATTGTAAATTCTAAAAACTAAGTCAATGTCTATTACCGAAATTGCGATAAAACGTCCGTTACTGATTAGCGTAATCTTTTTTACGTTGATTATATTCGGTTTCCTTGGCTACAGTATGCTTAATTATAATTTACTGCCAAAATTTGAAGCTCCTATTATATCCATTCAAACAATATATAAAGGTGCCTCCTCTGAAGAAGTACAAAACAACGTTACTAAAAAAATCGAAGATGCCGTTTCTTCCATCGAAGGGGTAGATGTAGTGTCCTCTTCCTCACAGGAAAATGTATCTATGGTAGTAGTGCAGTTAAAACAAAAAATAAATGCCACTACTGCACAATCAGATGCAGAACGAAAAATCAATCAAATTAAAAATGACTTACCCGATGGAGTGGATGATCCGGTAATCAGCAAATTCAGCTCGAGTGAAATTCCCGTATTGCGTTTAACTACTTTTGCAAATATTGGAGAAACCGAATTATATGACCTGGTTAATCAAACTATCAAACCCATTATATCTAATGTGGAAGGTGTTGGTCAGGTACGATTAATCGGTGGCAGTGAACGTGAAATAGAAGTAAAAATTGATAATGAAAAACTCCAGGCATACAATCTATCTACTGCACAAGTAACGCAAATGATTGCCATAGGAAATATGTCATATCCTGCAGGAAATATTGAAAACGCAGACAATCGTTATACCATCCGTTTAGATGCAAAATTAGCGTCTGTTGATGAGTTAAGAAATCTCATTATCAGAGAAAATAAAAACGGAAGTAAAATAAGATTACAGGATGTTGCCAGTGTTACAGATGCTACCGCTATTCCAACCACTATAAACCGTATTAACGGAAGGGTTGGTCTTGGTGTAGAAATTTCAAAACAATCAGATGCTAATGCCGTAGAAGTAAGCCATCATGTAAAAGCAAAATTAGATACTATCGTAAAACAATTTGCTTCTAAAGGTTTTCGATATGAAGTGGCCATCGACCAGTCTACATATACTTTAGAGGCAGCCACAGCTGTTACTCATGATTTATTTTTGGCGGTCTTAATTGTTGCATTTGTAATGTTGATCTTCTTACACAGTTTCAGAAGTTCCATGTTCATTTTAATATCCTTGCCATCTGCAATGATTCCTACTTTTATTTTAATGTACTTAATGGGATTTTCACTCAACCTCATGACCTTGCTTGCGCTCTCACTCGTTGTTGGTATTTTGGTGGATGATAGTATCGTTGTACTGGAAAATATTTTTCGCCACCTGGAAATGGGAAAAGATAAAGTAACTGCTGCTATTGATGGTCGAAGTGAAATCGGATTTACAGCATTAGCCATTACATTAGTTGACGTAGTGGTGTTTGTGCCGTTAGCAATGGCAGGTGGTTTAATCGGAAATATTTTACGGGAATTTGCACTTGTTGTGGTATTCTCCACTTTAATGAGTTTATTTGTTTCCTTTACTTTAACGCCGTTAATGGCATCCCGTTGGGGAAAAATCGAGGTATTAAATCCAAACTCTCTCTGGGGAAAAATCAATATCTGGTTTGAACATCAGATTGAAAAACTAATTCAGTCTTATGGACGTATTTTAAACTGGGCATTAGGACATAAAACAGTTGTCTTAATTGTTGTCTTATCTTTATTTGGACTTGTCGGATACCTTGGCTTTTCAGGTTTCATAGGCAGTTCATTTGCAGGAAGCGGCGACCGCGGTGAATTTAATTTAATTATGGAATTAGACCCGCAGGCAACTTTGCAACAAACGAACAGAGTGACCAAACAAATTGAAGATATTATTTTAGAATATCCTGAGGTGACTAAAGTTTTTACAAATGTTGGTTCCGTAGCAACACAAATGGGAGGTGCTATTCTTTCGCCAAATCAGGCAGATATGACAGTTTCTTTGGTAAATAAGTTAGAAAGAAAACGTTCAACAGATGAAATCGGTGCCAGTATTCGTCAGCGTTTAGACAGTATCCCCGGCATTAAGTTTTCCATTAAACCGGCAAGTATTACAGGCGGAAACCAACCGCAGATTCAAATTGTGGTGATGGGAGCAAATATAGATGAAGTATGGACCTACGCAAAAAAAGTACATGATATCATTAAAAAGACACCCGGTACAGATTATGTAGAATACAGCACCAAATCATCTAAAACGGAATTGCAAATTTCTCTCAATAGAGATAAAATTGCTAAGATGGGATTAAATATTCAAACCGTTGGATATGCCATTCAATTAGCATTCAGAGGCAACGACCAATCAAAATTCAAAGATAAAGGTGAAGAATACGCCATTAATATCATGTATGATAAAGGCGATAGAAAAGATATAAAGAATCTGGAAAATACTACGATACAAACTCCAACGGGTGCTACAATCAGGCTTGGTGATGTTGCAACAGTGAGTGAAGTGCAGGGACAATCTGTATTGGAACGTTACAATCGTTTAAATTCCGTGCAAATATTAGCATCCTCTGCTGGAAGACCAACAGGAACAGTTACTGCTGATATTAAAGAACAGATTGATAAAGCAGGATTTCCATCTTCTATTGCAATTGATTATTTAGGAGAACAAAAAAATCAGGGTGATTCTTTCGGGAGTTTAGGAATTGCTATGGGACTCGGATTTCTGTTAGTCTATTTAATCATGGTGGCATTGTATGAAAGTACTTTATATCCGCTGGTAGTATTATTCTCTATTCCTGTTGCTATTATTGGTGCAATGCTGGCATTGGCATTAACCATGGAGAGTTTAAGTATTTTCGGTATTATTGGTTTTATTATGTTGATGGGTCTTGTAGCCAAGAATGGTATTTTATTAGTCGACTTTACCAATCACTTAAAAGCACAGGGATTGCAATTAAAAGAAGCATTAGTAGAAGCAGGAAAAGAACGCTTGCGTCCGATTTTGATGACCACTGTAGCAATGATTTCCGGTATGTTGCCAATTGCATTGTCTAACGGACCGGGCTCAGAGTTTAAACGCTCTATGGCCTGGGTAATTGTTGGTGGTTTAACCAGTTCTTTATTATTGACTTTACTTGTTGTACCTACAGTATATTATATTTTCGACAGGATAAAAGAAAGAGTTACAGGAGGAAAGAAAAAGAAATCAATTGTTGCAACAGCTGAGCCTGATTTTACCATTGAAACTTAAATATTTTAATCTACGAGAAATATATTACGAAAAGTATTTAGTTAAAAATAAAAAAGCCATCCGTTAAATAACGGATGGCTTTTTATTATAGATTATTGTTTATAAAATCTTAACTGTTAAAGTCAAACTTAATTGATATCTGATTACTATAACGAATAAATTATTCCTGAATTTCAATCTCAAAAATTAAAACAGAATTGGGTGGAATCTTTCCAACTTCTTTATCACCATAGGCTAATCTGCTTGGAATAATTAAGATCCCTTTGTCTCCAATATAAAAATTTTGTATCCCTTTATCTAAACCTTCTATCACCTGTTTCTTTCCAACGATAAAAGATAATGTCTGATTCCTGTCAAATGAATTATCAAACTCTAATCCATTTAGTAGTTTGCCTTTATAATGTATCTGTACACTCGAGCTATCTTTTATTAATTTTTCAGTCCCGTGTTGTTTTACTAAAAACCAGTTCCCGTATTCATCTTGCCTGCATTGGTTTAAATCATTACTTTTTATATAGTCATCAATTGCAAGAGAATCCAGAGCTATTTGTTGTTTATAATGTTTTGCTATTTCATCCTGATATACAATTCTGGTTTTAAAATCCACTAAGCTAAGCCGGAATGTATAAAATCTTTTTTTATTCCCATTGCTGTCTAATAAATTCTCGGGCACCTTTACCAATGCAGAGTCTCCTTTACCCATCATTGAAAAAATGGCAATCACATCTCCCGGCTTTTCAGGTTTTTTAAAATCCATTTCCACACCGTTTCTGGTATCAAAGATTTTAGTATTAAATATCTCTTTATTCTTTGGGGAAAATTTTTTTAGATGCATCCAGATATGATCTCCATAATCAGGCTTTGCTTTAGCAGTATCGTTTGTAAATACCTTATAATAAACCCCTGACTTTGTTTGTTTCCATTTTTTCTTATTAATAGAGAACAATACTCCGGGAATTAAAAATAATATGATAAAAATAAGCCGCTTCATTTTGCGTTGTAAGATAAAACATTCATTTTTGTTTTTTATAATGTAATAATATCAAAAGATAGAAATGAAGATTTTAATGGTATGTTTGGGGAATATTTGCCGTTCTCCTCTTGCAGAAGGAATTATGAAGCACAAATGCATGCAAAAAAAATTGGATTGGTATATTGACAGTGCCGGCACCGGAAAGTGGCATCTTGGATCTGCTCCTGACAAGCGTTCTGTTAGTGTAGCAGCAAAAAATGGAATTGACATTTCAGGGCAACGAGCAAGAAGCGTAAACAGTTCTGACTACGAAGAATTTGATTTAATTTTTGCAATGGATATTTCTAACCACAAAGACCTCATGCGTTGGGCATTTGATAAAGAAGAAGAAAATAAAATAAAATTAATTATGGATGAAGTGTATCCTGATGAAAATATCAGTGTTCCTGACCCCTATTTTGATGACAACGGATTTCAGACTGTTTTTGATATGTTAGATAAAGCCTGCGATAAAATCATTGAAAGATATGGGTAAAATTAAAATTATTTTTTTCGTTTTGTTAAGTGTGCATATTTCTTTTACTGTAGTTGCTCAATCTGAAAGTAATAACAGAGAAATGGACATCACCTCGGTTAAATCTACTTTTACATACGGCAATAACATAAATTATACCGGACAGAATGAAATATTACAAGCTGACTTGTACAAACCTAATCTCTTTTCAACAAAAATGCCGGTGGTTATACTTTACCACGGTGGTGCATCCGGCGACCGAAATCTGCCCATTTTAAAAAAATTCGCCAATTATTTTAATGGTGCAAACATTAGTGCGATTTCACCGGATTTCAGACAAGGATGGTATGAATTGGAAACGAAAGGAATTTGTGAGAGTGCCACACCTGAAAAATTTGAGGATGCTGTTCATCGTGCTTATCAGGATAACAGAGCACTGATACGTTACTGCAAAGAAAATGCTGCAACACTCGGAATTGATTCTAATAAAATATTTCTATTCGGCATTAGCTCCGGCGGATTTATGGTCATGCATCATTTATACATGAATGATGCGACTGCAAATCCCGATAGAATCAAACGGCTGGGAAGTCTGGACTTTCAAAGTAATACTCTTACAAATTCTATTGATGTAGCAGGAATTATCAGCGTTGTTGGCGGGTTTTATTCAAATAATGCATCCATCATAAAAAAATATCCGTTGTTGTTATTTAATAACACATGTGATGGCGCAGTAGATTTTTACAACGGCTGGATTGGAAACTGCAGTAACCTTGTTCGCTCTTACGGTCCGGGCATTTTTACCAGAATTTTAGAACAGTATGATAATCCTTACAGTTTACATGTATTTTGCGGATACAATCACGGATTTAATACAACTGCAACACCGGAAGGCGGTGACGAAGATGTGTTAAAATACATAACTGATAAATCATCTGATTTCATTAAAGAAATTGGACAGAATTCTCATATATATTCAACGCATATAGCCAGTGATTCTATTACACCTGTTCCTTTATTTGACTGTAACAACTTTGAAACTTTTTACTGGTGTAAGAAAGACAGTGCAGAAATAGGAAACGAATATATTAAAATTACACCCAATCCCATCTCCTGTTTATTACAGCCCAAACTAAACATCCGTCATCCTTTAGATGAATTGCTATATATTGAAGTAATTGACGAATCCGGTAAAATTATTTCAAAGCAAAAAAGAGAATACAAGACATCACAAAATATTATCTATTTAAATGTAAACGATTTTTCCGCCGGTATAAATATTTTATTAATAAAAGACAGTACAGGAAAAGTTTTGTATAAAACAAAAGTCATGCGTTATTGTGAATATTAAATTTACTCAGGAATATATTTTTGCAGTGTGAAACTAAATGTGGTTCCTTTATCCAATTCACTTCTTACATTAATGGTTTGCTCATGTGCTTCTATAATATTTTTTACGATGGACAGCCCCAAACCTGTTCCATTTATCTTTCTGTTTCTGCTTTTATCTGCACGGTAGAATCGTTCAAATAAACGCGGAATATGTTCCGGCGAAATTCCGGGACCGTCATCAGAAATCTCTATCAAAAACTGTTCATCCAAATCATAAAAATAGATATCGGTATTACCACCTTCTTTACCGTATTTTATTGAATTGGAGATAAGATTTTCTAAAACCTGAGTGATTCTTTTAGGATCGGCAAATACAAAAACAGTATTCTCCTCACTGTGTACCTTCAAGGATACTTGCTGCTGTTGTGCAATATGCTGATATTGAAAAAAAACTTTCTTAATTAATTTTACCAAATCAAATGCTTCCTTATGCAGTTCAATCCTACCGGTTTCAAACTTAGAAATTTCTAATAAATCTGTTACGATTGTTTCGAGTCGTTCAATATTACTGTTTGCTTTCTCTAAATATTGTTTAATAAATTCAGGGTCATCCAAATCACTGTCCAGCACTGTTTCTATATACCCTTGCGCATTAAAAATCGGAGTCTTTAATTCATGAGAAACATTGCCTACAAATTCTTTTCTATATTGCTCCATCTTGCGCAGTTCGCGAATCTGTTTGTTTTTATTGATTGCCCACTCTGCTACATCACGTTCAACCGTTTTAATCAGATTGCTGCTGCCTTCTTTTACTTCGCTTTGGAATTTCAGCGGTTTACCTATCGTTTTATAAATAATTTTAATTTTATTATAAATGAAACGCACTAAAATAAAGCGGAACAAGAAAAATGTAATCGCAAAGATGATGAGCATCGAAATCACATAATCTTTGGGTGGAATGGCAGTATTAAAAATTAAACTAATACACAAAAAGATGGCAGTAGAAAAAATTGCTACTGCCATGCTTGCATATAATGATATTATATTCGGAGAAGTGGTTCTTCTCATTGTTCTTCAAATTTGTACCCGATGCCTTTTACTGTTTTAATTAAATCTTCACCTAATTTTTCACGTAATTTTCTGATGTGAACATCAATGGTTCTGTCACCCACAATAATATCACGGCCCCAGATTTCATTCAAAATTTCATCTCTCTTGAAAACTTTTCCGGGTTTAGAAGCCAGTAAATACAATAATTCAAACTCCTTGCGTGGAACAGCCATTTCTTTACCATTGAAGATAATTAGATAACGTTCTCTGTCTATTTGAATATTGCCAACATCTAAAAAAGAGGATTTAGATTCTTTGGCTTCGTATCTTCTGAGTAAAGCTTTCAAACGGCTTACCAGAACTCTAGGTTTTATAGGTTTACTGATATAATCATCCGCTCCGGTTTCAAAACCTGCAATCTGAGAATAATCTTCTGTTCGTGCAGTTAGAAATGCAATAATAGTGTGTTCAAATTGTGGCATTTCGCGCATAGTTCTGCAAGCTTCAATGCCATCCATTTCAGGCATCATCACATCTAATAATACAATATCAGGTTGGTTTTTCTTTGCTTTTTCTAATGCTTGTTTGCCATTTTCAGCAGTTTCCACCAGGAAACCTTCTTTTTCAAGATTGTAACTTAAGAATTCAAGAATATCCGGTTCGTCATCAACAACCAGAATTTTAAACGTTTTTTCAGCCATTTTTAAAGGATATTTATAGTGTTAACGCTAAATTAACATAATTTTTTCAATCTACCAATTTTCTACACAAACATATTAATTTTATCGTGTTTTAGTATGTATTTTTACGTTTTATTATAAACAATCCGAATTTTCAATCGATAACACATGAAGGGAATTATTCTAGCAGGTGGCTCAGGAACGCGTCTTTACCCAATCACTTATGCCATTAGCAAACAAATCATGCCGATTTATGATAAGCCAATGATTTATTATCCGCTATCAGTACTAATGTTGGCTGGCATCAATGAAATTCTCATAATATCTACACCGCATGATATGCCAAATTTCCAGCGTTTGTTAGGCGATGGTAAAAAATATGGATGTAATTTTCAGTATGCCATTCAGGAAGTACCGAATGGTTTGGCGCAGGCATTTGTAATTGGAAAAGAGTTTATCGGAAACGATAAAGTAGCATTGGTTTTAGGTGATAATATTTTTTATGGTTCGGGACTGGGCGATTTGTTGGAAAAAAATAATAATCCAGATGGCGGTGTAATATATGCCTATCATGTTTCTGATCCTGAACGGTATGGTGTGGTAGAATTTGACAGCGATTACAATGCTATCTCCATAGAAGAAAAACCTGCTCAACCGAAATCCAATTATGCGGTGCCCGGTTTATATTTTTATGACAATGAGGTAATAAAAATTGCGGAAGAATTGAAACCGAGTCCGCGCGGCGAATACGAAATTACTGACATCAACAAAATTTATCTGGAAAGAGGCAAGTTAAAAGTTGGCATTTTAGACAGAGGTACTGCCTGGCTAGATACCGGAACCTTTGATTCATTGATGCAGGCATCGCAATTTGTGCAAGTGATAGAACAACGACAAGGATTAAAAGTAGGATGCATTGAAGAGGTGGCGTATAGAAAAGGATTTATTACAAAAGAAGAATTGCATACGATTGCACAGCCCTTATTAAAAAGCGGATACGGGCAATATTTACTGGATATTTTAAAATAGTAATGAGTAATCAGATGGATACTGAATTAATACTGTCATTCAATAATTCTACAACTCAACAATTCAATAATTAATTCATGAAAGTAATCGTTACAGGCGGCACAGGTTATATTGGTTCACATACGATAGTGGATTTGATGGAAAACGGATTTGATGTCGTTTGTATCGATAATTTATCACGCTCTAAAGAATATGCACTGACCGGCATTGAAAAAATCACCGGCAAAAAACCGGTTTTTTATAATTTTGATTTATGCAATCGTCCTGCTGTTTTTCAGGTAATAAACGAACACAAAGATGCGGTGGGTATTATTCATTTCGCTGCACTAAAATCAGTTCCTGAGTCCGTAGAAAAACCATTGTTGTATTATGCCAACAATATAGATTCTTTATTGAATATATTGATGACAGTGAAAATGCATAATATTCCGAATGTTGTTTTTTCTTCATCCTGTTCGGTGTATGGCAATGCGGATGAATTACCGGTCATAGAAAATACACCGATTAATACAGCGGAAAGTCCCTATGCGCATACCAAACAAATAGGTGAAGATATTATACGCAATTTTTCTAAAGTAAATACCGCGCAACATATTTTGCTGCGTTATTTCAATCCGATTGGTGCACATCCGTCTGCAAACATTGGCGAAATTCCAATTGACAAACCCAATAATTTAGTGCCTTATATTACGCAAACCGCTATTGGAAAATTAGAACAACTGACAGTCTTTGGGAATGATTATGCTACACGAGACGGTTCCTGCATCCGCGACTATATACATGTGTGTGACATTGCACATGCACACACGTTAGCACTCCAATACTTAATCGATAAGAAGAATACTGAAAATGCAGAAGTCTTTAATTTAGGTTCGGGTAATGGCGTTTCCGTTTTAGAAGCGATTGCTGCCTTTGAAAAAGTAAGCGGTCAGAAATTAAATTATACTATTGGTGCCCGTCGTGCGGGTGATGTTATGGCGGTGTATGCCAACAACACCAAAGCCAATACCCAACTTAACTGGACTTGCCAATACAATTTAGAAGATGCCATGCTCAGTGCCTGGAACTGGGAATTGAAGATGAAAGAGTTAAATCTCTAATGGTATTCCCTGAATTTTATCATCAAAGGTTTTTAATGAAGTTTTAGATTTCAATTTTAGTCAGTTTTGTACTATCAAATTATTACAAACAACTAAAATTTAACATCATGAAATCAATTATCAAAATCACATTAAGTATCATTGTAGCACTTTCTTTTTTCAGTTTACAATCCTGCAAAAAAGAAGAAACTAAAATCACCCCTGTTCAAACTCCAGTGCCTGCACCAGTTAATAAAACCATCATCGGAAAATGGAGAGCGGTTAAGGGAACAACTACCATTGAACGTGAATTCATAAGTGGTATTAACGGAAATAGCGGAACCGGAAATAATAAAGAAACGATTGTAAGTACCAAGAATGTACAAACAGTAATCACTTCAACATTTAAATGGAATCTTTCAGGCGATATATTACATTTTCAAATTGTCGCTGATGAATTCTTCTTTATTCAAATTATCAATAATGGCACGCGACTATTATTATTTGATGAAGCGCACAGAAACCAGCTACTATTTACCTTTGAAAGAGTTAATTAAAATCATAAATCTCACAATAAAATCAGATTATTGAAATCTGCTATTCTTTTTTATTGTATAGCAAGAAAGATTTCTCGCTACACTCGAAATGACAGACTAATCAATAAAAAATCCACTTGCCGATTTCTTTAAATGTAATTTTCTTGCCTTGTATTAAAATACCGATACGGTAAATTTTTGCAGCCACATAAATCATTCCAAGTGATGAAATCAATAAGATAAACATCGACAATAGCTGCTCCCACCAAGGCACTTGAAACGGAATGCGTGTAATCATAATAATCGGAGAAGAAAATGGCAGTAAAGAGCCCCAGAAAGCTGCGGATGAAAACGGTTGCGATAAGGTAACCGACATCAGCACCATTGAAATAATAATGGGTATGGTAATCGGAAAGGTGAACGATTGCGTATCACTGTCGTCAGTCATCGCTGCACCGATAGCAGCAAATTGCGAAGCATAAAATAAATAACCGAAGACAAAATAGAATACAAAGCTAAACAGCATGCGCCCGATATCTAACTGCTGTAATGCATTGGAAATATGGAGTAATAGCTGCGTACTTTCTGAAGCATTTGCAAACTGATTTGTTTGCTGCATTGTTTGCATTGCCATCATCTTATCTCCTAAAAAAACAGGCAACAGCATATTCACTACTATTGTCAGTACTGCCCAACCTGTAAATTGTGTTAACCCCACAGCACCAATGCCGATTATCTTTCCTATCATTAACTGAAAAGGTTTTACACTCGTAACCAATACTTCTACAATGCGGTTCGATTTTTCTTCTGTCACACTGCGCATCACCATAGCGCCATATACAATCAGAAAAATATAAATCAGAAATCCACAAGCGTACCCGAATATTCCGGCTATCTCGGCACTGCCGTTTTTCTTTTCATTTTTAATAATTTTTTCAAGAGAAACTGCTTTATCAAAAAATGCAATCGTATCAATATTATAATTTCGCAGCAATAGGGATCTGTTGCGTATTTCTTCCGATATATTTTTTCGGATATGTTCTTCCGTTGTGATGCCTAATTCATTTTCTGAATAATAGGTTATCCCTGAGGGTTTTTCTAAATCTATTTTGGGTATATATAAAATTCCGTCGCAGTCAATATTCTGATACATATTTTTTAAGGAATCTATTGGCTGCGGATTATTCGTCAGATATTTAAACCGCAAACTTTCGCCAATATCCATGCCTCTGAATTTATCTTCAAACAAACCACTTTCATCTTTTACAGCGATAGTAAGTTTTTCCTGAGCATGAGTGGCAATTTCGACCAATGCAACAGTCATTAATCCAATTAAAAAAGGCAATAACAAAGTCAGCAGAATAAAAGATTTCTTTCTTACTCTTGTAATATATTCTCGTTGGATGATGTACCAGATTTTAGTCATTGTCTTTTATTTTACAGTCATTCCATTATAAAAGAGAATCTCATCATGTTTTATGAGATTCCCACTTTCGTGGGAATGACACTTACATCATTCACCGTTTGTATAAAAATTTCGTTTACGGATGGCAAAATTTCTGTCATACTTGAAATCTCTGCATTATTCTGCAAGAGCATTTTCAAGATGTCATTTGCTTTTTGACCTTCTTTTAATTTAAAAATAAGGTGTGTATTTGTTTGTTCAATTATATTTGTTTGTGATCTTAAGAAGTCATTTAGTTCAATATCATTGTTTACATCTACTCTTATTAAATGCTTTTTAAATTGCTGCTTTATTTCTTGCACATTACCATTCAAAATTATTTTCCCTTTATTAATCAGAAAAATATCTTCACAGATTTCCTCTACATTTTCCATACGGTGTGTAGAAAAAATAACGGTAGTGCCTTTTTGTTGTAATTCAAAAATTTCGTTCTTAATAGTCTCGGCATTTATCGGATCTAAGCCGGAAAATGGTTCATCTAAAATCAGCAATGCCGGATCATGTAAAACAGTAGCTACAAACTGTACCTTTTGCTGCATGCCTTTCGATAGCTCTTCAATAGTTTTATTGCGCCAGCTTTCAATATCTAATTTTTTTAGCCAGAAATTAATTTTGTGCGCAGCTTCAGCTTTTGTAAAATTTCTTAATCGTGCGAAGTAGTTTAATTGTTCTTCTACTTTCATTTTTTTGTACAAGCCTCTTTCTTCGGGCATGTAACCGATCTGGTTTTGATGCTTTTCTGAAAGTTTCTCACCATTAAAAAAAATCTGTCCTGAATCGGGAAAAAATATTTGTGTGATATTACGAATAAGTGTAGTTTTTCCTGCACCATTCGGACCAAGCAATCCGTAAATCTTGTTTTTTTCAACAGACATACTCACGTCTTGCAACGCCTGGTTATTTTGAAAGGATTTGGAAATATGTTGTACGTCGAGTAACAATGATAGACTATTGAAACAAAGTTATAAGTTATTAGCAGAGTTTCAAATAACTTATACGCAATAACTTTTAGTTGATTTCCTTAATGGAAAAACTTATCGAAGAATCCTTTGTTCTTTTCTTTCTGTGCCTGCGGACTGAAGTTTTTAGAACTTTTAATTTTTTCCAGTAAACTTATTTCTTCAGACGTTAAATCCTGTGGTGTAAAAATCTGTACCTCTACAATTTGATCTCCTTTACCATATCCGTTTAAACTCGGAATACCTTTACCCTGTAGTCGGAATAATTTTCCGCTTTGTGTTCCTTTGGGTATTTTTATTTTAGCACTTCCGCTAATAGTCGGTACTTCCACCTGTGTGCCCAATGCAGCTTCCGCAAAATTCAAATACAAGGTATGTATTACATTAGTGTCCTCTCGCTTCAATTCAGGGTGAGGCGTTTCCTCCACACTAATCAATAAATCTCCGGGATAACCTCCGCGAATACCTGCATTTCCCTTGCCATTCATAGACAATTGTATGCCTTCGCTTACTCCGGCCGGAATATCAATACTGATTACTTCTTCGCCATATACTCTGCCTTCGCCTCTGCACTTCACACATTTATTGGTAATAATTTTTCCTTCGCCTTCGCAGGTTGGGCATGCTGAAGTTGTTGCCATTTGTCCTAAAAAAGTAGAGGTAACTTTTCTGACAACACCACTTCCGTTACACGTGTTACACGTTTGATAGGAAGAACTGTCTTTTGCGCCAATTCCGCTGCATGTATCACAGGTAATGTGTTTTTTTACTTTTATTTTTTTCTGTGCACCGTTTGCAATTTCTTCTAAGTCCAGTTTTACTTTTACGCGTAAATTGCTACCCCGCTGCCCTCTACCTCGCTCTTTTCTTCTTGCTCCACCTCCTCCGAAAAATGATTCAAACGGATTACCGTCGCCACCATTTCCGAAAATATCACCAAACTGCGAAAAGATATCCTCCATGTTCATACCGCCGCCGTAGCCTCCACCGTAGCCTCCTGCTGCTCCCTGATGTCCGAAACGATCATATTTTGCTCGTTTGTCATCGTTACTTAAAATATCATACGCTTCCGCTGCTTCCTTAAATTTTTCTTCCGCTGTTTTGTCTCCCGGATTTCTGTCCGGATGATATTGCAAGGCAAGTTTCCGATACGCTTTTTTGATATCTTCGCCTGTGGCGTTTTTAGCAACTCCTAATATTTCGTAATAATCTCGTTTCATCTTTATTAATTAGCTAATGAAATAATTAGCTGATTAGCTAATTATAATAATAGATTTATTTTCCAACCACTACTTTTGCGTATCTGATAATAGTATCATTTAATGTGTAGCCGCTTTCTACTTCATCAATAATTTTTCCTTTTTGAGTTTCATCAGATGCCGGTACTTCCGCTATCGCTTCATGTTGTTCTACATCAAAATCTTTTCCGACGCTCTCTATTACTTTCAATCCCTTATTTTGTAAAGTTTTTTGAAATTTTTCCTGTATCAACTTCAAGCCGTTTGCATAATTTTCAACATTTTTATCCTGTCCATAAGCCTTATCTGCACGTTGAAAATCATCCAAAACCGGAAGCAATTCTCGAATAATTTCTTGACCTGCTGTTTTGAATAGTTCAAGGCGTTCTTTTGCATTACGTTTCTTGAAATTATCAAACTCGGCAAATAAGCGTAAATACTTATCTTTTTGGTCTTGCAATTCCTGCTTCAATGCCGACAATTCGTCGTTTGTTGAGATTTCCTCTTGGACAGTTTCTTCCTGAATCTGACTTTCTGACTGATTTTCAGATTGCTCTGTTATGGTTTCTTCCTGTTGTTTCTTTTCTGCAATATCATTTTCCTCTAACATAATTAGATTTTTTACTTTTTAAGACAAATAGTTTGCCAATAGACGAGTTGCGCCAAATTGACATTAAAAATTACGAATCACTGTCGTAATTCCTCTAAATTACTTGCTTTTAGAAGTTGATTTTGGCTTTGTAACTGTCTTGGCAGTGCTGAGTTTTTTATTCACTAGTTGTTCTATCAGCTGATGTGGCGGGTTAATCGCAATTACATAACCTGTTTCATCTATTAATACAGTTTGGGGAATAGAACGAATACCATATTTCTGCGCTCCTTCAGAATTCCATCCATTTAAATCAGACACGTGATTTGCCCATACCAAACCATCTTGTTTTATGGCTTGTTTCCATGCCTCAGCGTTTTGATCCAGTGAAACACTATACACTGTAAACCCTTTTACTCCTTTTACCCATTTCTTTCCCTGATATTGATTGTATAAAGCCACTACTGCCGGGTTGTTTCTGCGGCAAGGCCCGCACCAGGAAGCCCAGAAATCCAACAACACTATATTGCCTTTTAAAGACGATAAAGAAATCAGTTTTCCATTAGGGTCTTTATAATTCAGTTCTGTTGCTTTAGTGCCTATTGCAGGCATCTGGGCACGGGCAGTAAACTGGCTGACAGCAGCAATAAAAAGTGTAAAAAACAATTTGTTCATTTGTAAAATTTATGATAACAAAGATAGGCAAAATCCATGCCTAAAAAATATAAAATATGTAAAGAAAAAAGCTCCTGTCTTTGTATAAGACAGGAGCTCTATAATCATATATCAATAAATTTGGCTACTCCACTTCTGACGGTGTTTCCAATGTATTTACATACTCATCTGTCACAGTAGCATTGTGTTTTTCCACCAGTGGATTCATTACTTTAAACCATAACGGAGGAATTAACGCGAGCGGAATCATCGCCAGATAACCGGTAGGCATTTGCGGGGCATGTTCGAAATGTCTTAATATCTGATATTTTCTGCTCGGATTGAAATGATGATCGCTGTGACGTGTCAGTTCAAATAAAAATATACGTCCCAGTTCATGACCTGAATTCCAGGAATGATGCGGTTTCACTTTTTCATAAGAACCATTCGGCAATTGTTTTCTCATTAACCCATAATGCTCAATATAATTTACAATTTCGAGCAAGGTAAATCCGATAAAGGAAGCTGCTAAAAATCCGGCCAATCCAATCCAGCCGAATACAAGATAAATTGTTACGCAAAACAATACCTGTATAATTTGAAAACGTAACATTTCATTATGTAAAGGATTCCAGAAATTTTGTTTCATTTTTTTCAGTCGATGTGCTTCCAAATGCCATGCAGACATCCATGATCCGATTACCGTTCTTGGTAAAAATGCATAAAATGATTCATTAAGTCTTGAAGTTGCCGGATCTAAAGGTGTAGAAACATTCTTATGATGACCACGATTGTGTTCAATAAAAAAATGCATATAGCAAGTAGTCATCAACAGCATTTTCGACATAAACTGTTCGTATTTCTTGGTACGGTGTCCAAGTTCGTGTGCAACATTAATACCTAATGCGCCGCAAGCTGTGCCCATCGCCAGTGTAATTCCCAAATATTCGTACCATTGCAGTGGCTTCGTAGAAATTGTCCATAAATAGAACCCTAAAATAATAAACTGCATCGGCACCATTGTATAAATCAGCAAATCGTAATAGATATCTTTACGTTCTGCTGCTTCTTCATCCGGTGTAAAATTTTCATCAGTGCCTGTAAAAATAAATTCCATTACCGGTATAAAAATGTAGATAAACGCAAACGCAAAGAATGACCACAAACCCAGGTAAACAAAAGAAATATACATCAACAAAGGGATTATAATAATTGGTGTAAAATATTTATAACGTCGCCAAAATTTATGCAACTTCGTCATTTCACTTTGTCGGGAAAGATTGTTGTTAATTTGTAGTGTGTTCATACTCTTTCTTTTTAATCTTGAAAAATCGTGTAATCAAATTTAGAAAAATAATTTCAATAAATCAAACTATTTTAACAATTTTAGTTTAATTTTACAACGATAAGAGATATTTAATTAACATTAGTAAAGCAATTATGGGCAGAAATGCGGTTTTAAAAACAAGAAATGCAAATCCGAAAAAACGGGATTTATATATTTTGAAGCTTACGGAAACATTTAAAAAACACGGATTGAAGAAGTTTTCGATGGACAGTATTGCTGCAGAACTGAAGGTGAGCAAAGCAACCTTATATCATTATTTCAGTTCCAAAGATGAGATGGTGGAGATTTGCCTGATGAATGTATTGAGTCAATTAGGTAATTTTGAAAGCATCACAAAAGATAACTCTATTTCTTTTGAAACCAGATTTTACAGGATACTGGAATTATTCTCCCATACATTTACGGATATATCTAATCTTTTTCTGGCAGATTTGCAGGATGAATATCCAATGCTTTGGAAACAAGTACAGGCATTTATTGACTATGTGACACAGGTGCTGACTGATTTCTACAATGAGGGGAAAAAGGAAGGTATATTTTCAGATATACATACTTCTATTCTGGTGATGAGCGACCGTATGTTTTTCAATGCAATTTCAGATGTGGAGTTTATGCAAAAAAGCAATATTACGTTGCGTACGGCTTTTGACGAATATTTCAGAATGAAATGTTTCGGTTTTATAAAACAATAGAGAATAAAAAATTTAAACACATAGACGCATAAGAGTTCTATGTAAATCGAAGATTTTCTATGTATTTCTGCTTTGGTTTTACATTGCTCTTTTTTGACTTATCAGATTTCATAAGAAAGCAGAGAAAAGAATAAATTTTTTTAAAACAAAAAACTATGTGTCTATGTGTTTAAAGAAATAGAAAAACTTGCTGTAATTTTTTCACCTTGTTTTAATGTTTTGCAACTGTTTTTATTCAGTGCATTTGTTGCAGCCGTCATTGGTTCTATACAAACATACCATTTATCTGGATGTGACGGCGCATAGATTTGTGCGAACGGATAATTCTTATCGAATTGAACTTTTATATTATTTAGCTGGAATTCAGCAAAGTCATTTTCAAATGACAAATTTTGAAACCCGTCGTCAAATGCATTATTTTCTAAAGAAATTTCATCTCCATTAAAATTCCATTTTACAGATTTATCAACGCTGGTGCCTGTCGGAATCATATTATTATTTACTTCAATTACTTCATTGGCAGGAATTTTTAAACACATATTTTTCTGCGATTTTAAAAAATACGGATGAAATCCGAAACTAAGCGGCATTTCTTTTTCATCTTCATTTATAATGGTCGTTTCAACTTTCAATTCACTGCCTTGCAACAAATGTTTCATAAAAATTTTATGCTTGAATGGAAAAATGGAAAGAAAATCCTCATTTTCAAAAATAAATGCTGCGACATGATAACAACTATTTTCGTTTTCATTTAATTCAACCGTTTTCCATTTATCTGACTTTAATAACAAACCATGCAGCGGCAAGTTATTCCCATCTCTGTACAACAAGTGCAACAGTTGTTTTGGAAAATCATGTTTCGTATTTTCAATTCGCAAATATTCACCTTCCAAACGGTTTGCCCAGGGATGCATAAACGGATTACCGGCTAATCTAAAATTGGTTTTATATTCATTTAATGTAAAAGGGAAATATAATTTTTCATCATCATTAGATTTTAACGAAAACAAAGTATTGCCAATATTAACAACTATCTCAACTGAAACAATATTGTTCATTAATTGTATAATTTCAAAATCATTTTGAAATATTTTTTTGAAACAGTGCATACTAAGTCATATTTATTTCTATCAATTCCATATTTTTAACATACAATAAATAACCCTGAATTTTTTGCTTGAGCGTGCTTCTGCAAGCATTCATGTATTCTTGAAGTTGAACAACGTGTGATTTATCTTTTGCACCTGTTTTGTAATCAATCACGATACAATCATCATTATTTAATAGAATCTTATCCGCTTTTAAAATACGGTCATTATATAATAATTTACGTTCGTTAAAATGTTGCCATTTTTCATCAAACCAATTATTCTTTTCAAATAATCCAATAATATTTATTGATATATCTGAATATAATTCTACTTCTTGTTCTGTTAATGTTGTTGTTTTTATCGCTTTGGATAATTGATTGGGATGATAAATCTTTGATAAAACTTCATGCAGATCATTTCCTTTTACTTGTGCTTCGTTGTATTCTTTCTTTGTTGCCAAAGGAATTCTGGTTTTAAAATCATGAAACAAGGCTGGCTGTAACGAAACAACGGATATCATCTCTTCTTCACCGGATGTCGTTGTATTTTTATTTCCAAAGGAGAACTCGTGTGTGTCAGAAATACTATGCTGTAAGTTTAATTTTGGGATTATCGTACTTAACAACCTGCTTACGTTTTGCGGTAATAACTCATCTTTTGGTTTTTTTTCCGAAGCTGATAAAATATACAATTGCTCTTCAGCCCTTGTAAATGCTACATACAACAGATTGACATTATCGATATAGTTTAATTCTATTTCTTTATGGTAATCATCTTCAAATAAACTGTTTTCCATTTTCTTTGTCATCTCCGCAGGAAAAACATTCAACTGATTAAATGGTGGTTCATCGCTTCTCACCCAAATCGCTGAATCAGATTTTGGTCTCATACTCCAATTCGCATAAGGCACAATCACCACCGGAAACTGCAATCCTTTTGATTTATGGATAGTATAAATTTTTATCGCATTCATTCCTTCCGGAGGAATGATAGACAACTTATGTTTTTGTTCATTCCAGTAATCCAGAAATTCACTGACAGACCCGGAATACGACTGAGCATAACTAAAAACAATATCCTGAAAACGAAGGAGGTAATTATCTGCGTGTTCATCTAATGATAAAGCATTCATCAGTATAAATATCAATTCATTCACTGCAACAGAAGACAACTGCTGTACATTCTTCTTTCGCAATGTTTCGATTCGTTCTTCAAAAAAATAAGATGAATTCTGTTGTTTCACAAGATACTGCTCTGTTTGCTCCATCTGCAGAAATTGTGCATACAGATAATTCAGTTTCACTGCATAAAAATCTTCTTCAGGATATAATATGTATTCCAAAGCTGCTATCAATAGCTTTACTGTTAACTGATGCTGCAACAATAATGATTCGGCTGAAACTACCGGAATCTGATGCTCCTGAAGGTAATTGGCTACAGCGGCACCATGCATATTATTACGTGTCAAAACAGCTATATCACTATACTTTTTAGTACTTTCCAATGATTTTATTATTTCCAGCAGTGCTTCCAGCTGCACATCTTCTTCATCCGATTTTTCCAGCCATATGCACTGGACAAAGCCAGTCTTATCTGTTTTAATAATTTGTTGTTCCACATCAGCTAGAACATCTTTAAACAAGGGATTTTTTAAATTTATTTCATTTTTAATTGTTGAAAAAAAAGCATTGTTGAATTCAACGATTTCTTTCGCACTTCTGTAATTTTCTTTCAGTGAAATATCATTCCTGTTGTCCCAATGATACATTAAATCCGGAGCAATACCATCAATAATTAATTCCATTCTTCCTCCACGCCAGCGGTAAATGCTTTGCTTAGGATCGCCAACGATAAGCACCAGCCCGCTAATGTTTTGTAGTATTTCGAGCAGCAAAGGCAGCATACCTTTCCATTGCAGGGAAGAAGTATCCTGAAATTCATCTATCAGAATATATTTTAAAAAACTTGCGGACTTTTCAAAAATAAATGGCACCTCTTCGTGTTGTGCAATCAGACTGACAATCTGATTGGTATCTGAAATCAGAATCAAATTCTTATCAGATTTATATTCCTTTATTTTGGAATTAATAAACTCCAGCAACGCCAATGAGTAGATATTCTTCAGCACAATTTCAGCGGCATTATATTTTTTTTCATGTTCTTGCTGTTGTCTTAAAACATCCATCAGATATGGCTTCACCGTTTTATTCCATACATTTTCCATTGCTCTCTTTACTATCGCATCTTTTGCATTTTCTTTTGACAGAATTTCATCTGTTTCTATCATTTTAGCTAAGGTCGTTGTGAATTCAGGTTCGTAGTTTTTTGTTTTTTTTACGAATGACAATATGGTACTTTTGCCTTTAAACAAATTAAAATCAATGTTTTGATGTGCAGCTTTTTGTTCAAATTGTTCCGTTAAATCATCTAATTTTTTTCTGTAACTAAAAACAATTTGTTTTAGTGCTGTCAATGTATTTTTATACGTTTCAATATCGAATCGCTGATTACTTGCAGTAGCCAGCAATTGATAGTCTTCACTGAGTAGTTGCCGGGCGAGTTTTGCAATATTCTTTTCAATCTTCCAGCTCTTATCTTCTTCAATTAAATCAAACACATACTCTTCCAGCCATTTTGAAAATGCATCTTTATCTGTTTTGTATTCTTTCAGCATAGCTTGTACAGCTTGCTGAATTACCATATCAGTATCCAATTCTACTTCCATACCAATAGGCAAATCCAACTCCTTTGCAAAGGAACGTACAATGCTTTGGAAAAAACTGTCAATGGTAGAAATATTAAAATTGGAATAATCATGCAAAATTAATTGCAACGCAATACGAACATTTTTATCAAAATATTCACTTATATCAACATTCTTAGTTTGTTTTATTTCTTCTATAATAGATTTCCTGAGTGAAGTAATTTTCTCTTCCTTTTTTTCTAACAAACTCAAGTACTCAATAATACGGGTCTTCATCTCGGCAGTTGCCTTTTTGGTAAAAGTAACTGCCAGTATTTTATTATAATCATACGGATTGAACAGCACGATTTTCAGATACTCTTTTGCTAAAGTATACGTTTTGCCGGAACCTGCTGACGCTTTGTATAAAATTAAATCCGATATTTCTTTCATAATAGATTGCACAACGAATTTAATTTTTTAATTTTGAAATTCACATTTTGCAAGTGGCTACTTATACTCGAATTTTTGATATTATTCAAAACCAATTAAATGTTTGTCCTTTAGAGCAGTGTTTATCCAGAAGGGAAGACCGCAAAACATGGACGAGCTATTCGACTCAGCAATTTATTGACACAGCGAATTTGTTGAGTCAGGGTTTGCTGCAGTTAGGCTTGCAAAAAGGCGATAAAATTGCCATTATTTCAACCACCAACCGGCCTGAATGGCATTTCACGGATTTAGCTTGCATGCAAATCGGCGTAGTAGATATTCCGGTATATCCAACCATCAGCAGCAAAGAATACGAATTTATTTTCAATCATGCAGAAGTAAAATATGTATTTGTATCCGATAAACTGATGTATCGAAAAATCTCGCAAATAATTCCAAATATTCCGAGTTTAAAAGCTGTATATAGTTTTGATGAAGTGGAAAACATCAAACACTGGAAAGAATTACTTATTGATGACAATGTATTAAAATCACAAGTTACCGATATAAAAAAATCAATTCAGGAAGATGATTTGGCAACTATTATTTACACATCCGGCACCACAGGGATTCCTAAAGGTGTTATGTTGTCTCATAAAAATATCGTTTCTAATGTGAAAGATTGTCTGCTGGCTATTCCTTTGCAAAAAAGAGAAATTGTATTAAGTTTTTTACCGCTGAGTCATGTTTTTGAAAGAACTATCAACTACGTTTATTTTGCAGGGTGCGCCTCTGTCTATTTCGCAGATGGTCTCGAAACGATTTCTGATCATTTACAAGATATAAAACCTAACTATTTTACCACTGTTCCGCGATTACTGGAACGGGTGTTTGAAAAGATTATAAAAAAAGGAAAGGCATTGACAGGCATCAAAAAGCAACTATTTTTTTGGTCTGTAAATCAGGCGCAGCAAATAGAATTGGGAAAACCAAAAACATTTACGGAATCCTCCAACCTGATGGTTGCTAATAATTTTGTGTTTAATAAATGGAGAGAAGCCCTTGGCGGACGAATCAGAGCCATTATCTGCGGTTCTGCGCCCTTGCAGCCAAAGTTGGCTTCCATTTTTACCAATGCAGGTATTCCTGTACTCGAAGGGTATGGTCTTACAGAATGTGCACCTGTTGTAAGTGTTGTTCCATTTCGGGAAAAAGATTTCAGAGCCGGTTCTGTGGGTAAATTATTGCCGAGTGTACAGGTTAAAATTGAAGAAGACGGTGAAATCCTTATTAAAGGACCTAATGTGATGTTGGGTTACTACAAAAATGAAGAAGAAACCAAAAAGGTATTTAACGAAGACGGTTGGCTTTTAACGGGCGACATTGGTGAATTTACACCTGACGGATTTCTCAAAATAACAGATAGAAAAAAAGAGTTATTCAAAACATCGGGTGGGAAATATGTAGCCCCTGCTCCTATTGAAAATAAACTCAAAGAATCCTTTTTTATAGAGCAAATCGCCTTGGAAGGTGATGGTGAGAAGTACATTTCTGCACTGATTATCCCCAATTTTGACAACCTGAAAGAATGGGCTAAAAAACACGATATTTCCTTTCTGTCCAATAAAGAATTAATAGAGAATCAACAGGTAAAACAGTTTTATAAGGATATTGTTACAGAATTTAATGTTAACTTTGGAAAGGTGGAACAAATTAAGCATTTTGAGCTGCTGGCAGATGAATGGACAGTAGAAAATGGCTTACTGACTGCCACTATGAAATTACGCAGAAAAGTACTAAAAGAAAAATATAAAGACTTAATTGATTCTTTTTATAAATAAAAAATCAGGTGAATATGGAAGTTAAAAGATTATTTGACGTATTACATTATCAGAAAGAAATTCATCCTCAACAGGTTGCAATGGCTACCATAAAAAATGGGGATTGGTGGAAAGTCAGCACCGATGAATTAATCAATTTGTCAAATAATATGAGTTTAGGTTTACTTAAACTCGGCATACAAAAAGGAGACAAAGTGGCGGTTGTTACTTCTGCCAACCGCACAGAATGGAATATTTGTGATCAGGGAATCGGACAAATCGGAGCTATCAATGTCCCTTTATATCCAACCATCAGTGAAAAAGATTACGAATATATCCTCAATCATGCAGAAGCAAAAATTTGCATTGTTTCTGATGCAAAACTTTTCGAAAAAGTAAAAAATCTGGTTGCTTCCGTTCCTTCATTACAGAAAGTATATACATTTGACCAGGTGGACGGCGCACCAAATTATGAAGAAATTATAAAATCGGGAGAAGGCGGTGACGTAGCACAAATCAAAGCAATTTCTGACACTATCGACCCGAATGCTTTAGCTACTTTGATTTATACTTCCGGTACTACAGGAACACCAAAAGGCGTAATGTTGTCTCATCATAATATTGTATCAAATGTACTTACCGTTCGTGCAGAGCTACCTATTGTAGCCGGTCATACGGCGTTGAGTTTTTTACCGCTTTGTCACATTTTTGAAAGAATGGTTATTTACACTTATTTACATTCCGGTGCAAACGTATATTATTCTGATATCGATACCTTAAAAGATAAATTAGGAACCGTTCGTCCGCATTTCTTCACCACTGTTCCGCGATTGCTGGAAAAAGTGTATGAAGGCATCGTTAATAAGGGATTAGCACTTACCGGTATCAAAAAGAAACTTTTTTTCTGGGCGCTGGAACTTGCAGATAAATACGACTATGACCAGAAGCCATCTTTTTCTTTCAAGATTGCGGATAAACTAATTTTCTCTAAATGGCGAGAAGGCTTAGGCGGCAGAATTGAGGGCATCGTAACCGGCTCTGCAGCCTGTCCTTTGAAAATGGCACGTGTATTCTCTGCTGCTGGCATTCCAATTCGTGAAGGATATGGCTTAACGGAAACATCTCCGGTTCTAACCTTTAACAGATTTAGTGAAGGCGGCGCCATGTTGGGCACAGTGGGTATGCCAATAAAAGATGTTGAAATCAAAATTGCAGAAGATGGCGAAATCTTAGCGAAAGGTCCAAACATTATGCAGGGTTATTACAAAGAGCCTGAAAAAACTGCTGAGGTTTTAACAGAAGATGGCTGGTTTTCTACCGGTGATGTTGGAACATTTGTAACCAATAATGCCGGAAATAAATTCCTGAAAATTACGGACAGAAAGAAAGAACTTTTAAAAACTTCCGGTGGAAAATATGTGGCTCCTGCGCCTATTGAAAGTAAGTTCAGAGAAAACTTCTTTATTGAACAAATTATGGTTGTGGGTGAAAGCAAAAAATTTGTTTCTGCTTTAATTGTTCCGGCATTCCCTGTGTTAGAGCAATTTGCAAAAGAAAATAGTATTTCTTTTTCTTCCAGAGAAGAATTGATAGCCAACCCTAAAGTACAGGCGAAATATCAAAGTATTATAGATGAGCTGAATCCGAATTTCAGTCATATCGAACAGATAAAAAAATTCAAATTACTGAAAAACGAGTGGACACCGGAAACAGGCGAGCTTACACCAACCATGAAACTGAAACGAAAAGTAATTAACGAAAAATATACAAAAGAGGTAGAGTCAATTTATAATGATTAATAATACCTATTTAAAACTTTAGAAAGTTAACAAGAAAAACGAGTCAATTTTTATTGGCTCGTTTTTTGTTTTATCTTTGATGAATGAAAATAGTAAGCACTTTATTTCTATTTATTTGCATCAACACTTCTGTTATATACAGTCAGGATTCTGTTTCTGCTTATCAGTTACAAAAAGATATTTTTAAAGACATAGAAACATCTAAAATAAAGTATATACAAAAACTGATTGACTCTGTAGGTATTGCATCACCTATTCCGAATGAGATTCTGGTAAAACATTTAGCATTCACTTCGAGTTACAATCCGTCTCACCGTGTTCCAAATTATGTGGTGCACGTAATTCCAAAAGATATTTTATACGGCACTGCTACTCGCACAAATGATTTTCGCATTGATCCTTTTATCAAACAAAATATGGCTGATTCCGTGGATTACTGGAACAGTGGGTTTGACCGTGGTCATATGGCAGCATCCGCAGATTTTAAATGGAACCGCAAAGCATTAAGTGAATCCTATTATTATTCAAATATTGTTCCGCAGAACAAAGAATTAAATCAAGGTGCATGGAATAAACTGGAAATGCAGGCACGGGAGTGGGCCATTGATAATTCGGAATTAATAGTAGTAACCGGCCCGGTATTAGAAAATGATTTACCCAAAATACCACAAGGTTCTTTTAAAGTTTCCATTCCTCAATATCTGTATAAAATTGTACTGGATTACTATCCACCGGTATATAAAGCGATTGCTTTTATTTATCCGAATAAAAACGTTCCGTATGAATTAGAAAAGCATGTAGTTAGTATTGATAGCATTGAGAAAATAACGGGTATAGATTTTTTTCCGAAATTAAATGATAGTTTGGAGAATATACTGGAAGCTGAAAATAATCTGACTGATTTTGATACAAAATATTTTGACCAGTTAAAGGCTTCACAATACACACCAAAAAATTTTGGCAAAGGAAAAATAAATACCGCGCAGGTTAAAGAATACATCGGAAAAGATGCCTGTGTTTGTGGCAAGGTTGTCAGCACCAAATTCAGCGAAAACGGAAAAACAAATCCAACCTATATCAACTTAGATAAAAAATATCCCGAACAGGTTTTTACACTGATGATATTCGGGCAGGACAGACAAAACTTCTCTTACAAACCGGAAGAGTTTTTACAAGGTAAAACGATTTGCGTGAAAGGTAAGATTGGTGAATATAAAGGTAGCCCGCAAATTATAGCGAATAAAGAAAAACAAGTGGAAATACTGAAAGATTAATTTAATCTTCTATTTTTAGTTCGTGAAACAAACACTCATTGGGTTTTATATTTTGCTGTTTTCTATAGCAGCTATCTGTATGTTTTACAACTATCCGGCCATGCTGCATCTATTACCGCAAGGCTCACATCTTTGGCGACAGGCAGATTGTCTGGCAATGATGCAGAATTATCAGCAGTTTCAATTAGATTTTTTTCAACCGGCTACCTATAATTTACAATCTGTAAATGGTAATGTTGCCGGAGAATTTCCCGTATTATATTTTATCGCCGCACAATTTAAAAATGCCGCGTTTGTATTACGGTTCATGCATACTTTTATTTTTCTTTCCGGTATGCTGGCAACTTATTTTATTTCCTTCTTTTTTTTACAGCGAAGATATTTATCTGTTATTTGCTCTCTGTTATTATTTACTTCGCCGCTGCTCATTTTTTATGGTAATAATTTTTTGAGTGATGTGCCTGCATTAAGTGTTGCGTTTATCGGCTGGGCATTTTTTTTAAATGGATTAAAAGAAAAAAAAAATCTACTGCTGCTAATAGCATTTTTATGCTTTGCGTTTGCAGGTTTACTAAAAGCCAGTGAAATGATGAATCTTGTAATTGCATTTATCCTGACGTTTAAAACAAAAAAGATAAATCCAACTCTACTTATTCCTTACTCCTTACTCCTTATTCCATTAGCCTGGTATTACTACGCCAAACAATACAACCTGCAAAACTATGATCACTACTATTTTTTAACTATTTCTCCAATATGGAAATTATCACTTCATGATATCGGATTGGGCGTGTGGCGTATGGTAGTTTCATTGAGCAATAATTATTTCTGGAGACCAACTTCTGTTTTACTGATTCTTTCCGTTTATTTTCTGATACGGCATTGGAAAAGATTAGATACAGCATTGCGCATGGTCATTTCAACAAGTTTTGCAATGGTCTTTTTATATGTCATTCTGTTTTACCAAAAAATGATTGGACATGAATATTACTACACACCTTTTTTCATTTTCATTTTATTTGCACTCATCGGCATACTGAAAACCTATAATTTCTTTCATGCAGAAAATGTTTTTACACATGCAGCCATCTTTTTATTTCTGATTCCCAATCTGATTTTCTGCAAAAATTTTGTCGCGGGAAAACTTACAGATAATCTACCCAATGGTTATTTATCATCTGAAGGAATGCAGATTTTTTTAGAAAAGAATGGAGTAACAGAGGATAAAATCCTGATATCATTGCCGGATGATTCTCCTAATAAAACATTATCACAGCTAAAACGAAAAGGGTATACACAATTCAATGATTATATGTTCATGTTACAACATAAAAAAGCAGATTATATGCTGCTTGGATTAGATTGCTATATTCACGCAGAAAAACTGAAGCCTTATGCAACAGATTCTTTAGGAAACTTTAATGGAATTATTCTGTATAAGTTGAAGTAACTTTTCTAAAGTTTAGAACTTTAGAAAAGTTGTATGTGAAGATTATTTCGGCAATTCACCAATTACTGTGATACCGCCCTTTACTTTCTGGTTCAGCTGGACATTTATTTTAGTATCTAACGGCAGGAATAAATCCACACGTGAACCAAACTTGATAAAACCAAAATCCGCACCTTGTTCAATATTATCTCCTTCTTCTAAATAATAAACTATACGGCGTGCTACTTTTCCGGCAATTTGTCTTACCAACACATCTACAGTGCCGTTGTCGATTACAATAGAAGTTCGTTCATTTTCCGTGGAGGATTTTGGGTGCCATGCCACTAAATATTTTCCATCGTGGTATTTAGAATATTTCACTTCTCCCGCAATCGGTGCGCGGTTTACATGCACATTTGCAGGCGACATAAACACCGATACCTGTAAACGTTTATCTTCAAAATATTCAGGCTCGTATACTTCTTCTATCACCACCACTTTGCCATCTGCCGGACAGATAATTTTATCATCGTCCGTAATTAAATTCCTTTTGGGGTTTCTGAAAAAGTAAGTAACAAAACAGAAAAATGAAAAGGTTAACCCAAAAATTATCCAGCTCGCAGTCTTACCTGCATTAAAAACAAAATTCGTAAGGAGGTTAATCACTAAAACAATAAAGAAAGTAGATAATACAATTTTCCAGCCTTCTTTGTGAATATATGTTCTTCTCATTCTCTTTTACTTTACCTTTTCTCCAAAATAGGAATATTGGCATATTACGCTCACCAAAAATAAGTATATAAGTGGAATACACAAATAAAACGCATTAATTACAACATTAGTTCAACCATTATTTAACTTTAATCAAATAATGGAGAGGGTGGTAAAATTTAATATTAAAAAGAATTAAAGATTTGATTTTCAATAACTTAATCTACACCGTTTTTCCTTTCACATCAAACGCGTCACGCAAACCATTTCCTAAAAGGTTGAATGCCAACACCATAATCATTATACACATTCCGGGTGCCAAAGCGAGGAATGCCTTACCTGGTGTTAGTAAATAAGCGCGGTGATCATTTAGCATAGTACCCCAGCTTGGCGTTGGTGGTTTTACGCCTATACCTACAAAACTCAAACCCGCTTCTATTAAAATGGCAGAAGCAAAATCAGAAGCTGCGATAACCATAATTGGCCCTATAATATTGGGTAAAATATGTTTGATGATAATTCTCGCATTATTGAAACCAAGACCACGCGCCGCCTGCACATATTCCATTTCCCGCACACCCAACACTTGTCCGCGCACTATACGCGCAACCTCCACCCACATCGACAAACCCACCGCAATAAAAATGGCAAGAAACGAAGGAATCTTATCGCCGATAGCAAAGCGAATTGCCATCGCTAATAAGATAGTCGGTATTGCCCAAATTACATTAATGAACCACATAATGATATTATCGACCGTGCCGCGGTAAAAACCCGCCACACTACCCATAAAAATTCCGATAGTTAATGAAATCAATACGGCTACCAAACCCACCGACAAAGAAACGCGCACACCAAATAACAGACGGCTCAAAATATCGCGGCCGTAACCATCTGTTCCGAGATGATAGGTTTTAGTAACCACTCGTTGCTCTTTTATTTCTTTTTTCAGTTCCGCCAGCGATACCGTTTTTTGTTTTTCGCTAAAATCAGTAAAGGTTGCCTTATCGCCATTCAGTTGTATTTCTGGTTTCGTGTTTGACAACGCTTCGCATACATCTACTATCGGAAATATTTTGGTGAGTGAAGTCCTGCCTTCCCCTTCGTAGGTTTGTAACACGATCTTTGCACTATCATCAAATGAATACGAATTAATCGGAATCATTTCATTTTGGTTTTCAGTGCCTAAAAAAATTCGGCTGATTATTGAGGGTGATTTCTCCTCGCGGTTTTTTTGTAGTAATAATACTTTAGTAGAAAATCCCGGGTTCATATTCGCCAATTCTAAAATCTGGTCGTCTGCATCGGGTGTTTTATCAGGCGCAATACTCGGGCCTATAATAGCCAAAATAATGGCAATACAAATAACAATTAAACTGGCGATTGCCGGTTTATTCTTTTTTAATCGTATCCACGTTTTCTTTAAAGGCGAGTCATTGCCGTTGGCCATTCTCCAAAATTTTGGCTAAAGATAAGAAATGGGACTGATTATACTAATCAAAAACCAATTTTCACCTGTCACAATCTCACGAAGAAAAATCTGAAAGAAAAACTAAAAAGCATTGGAAAGACCGCAAAAGGTTTAGGTTTATAATTTTTACAGTGATAGCTGTAAAATGAACGAAGCGAGGCAATCAGCATTTGAGTTCATTTTAGCAGCGGTTTAAAATCATTCTGAAAAGATTTTAAAATCACCTTAAAAAACATAAAAGCTTTTTGGTTTTTTTTTGCTCAAAAAGTGACAAAAGAAATTGATTAAAACCAAATACCAAATTAAAAAGTGCAATCCGCAACAACAAAATTATCACAGATATTCAAATATATCCATGATAAGAATCATACAGTTCTGTAACGAATGTCATCTTCTCTGATCTTGATTCCTATTAATTTTATTAAAAATAAAAATATGAACTTACGAATCAGCCTTTTAAGTGTGGTAATGGGTTTGCCATTTTTGGTAAATGCACAGATTTTTAATCCCGCTAATGTATTGGAGAGAAAAGCCATCCAGAAAACCAATCAGGTGATTGATAAAGCAGCCGACCGGGCTGTGGACAGCATTTTTGGAACCGGACAGCAAAAAAATACCCCTACTAAGCCGGCCACCCAAAGCACTGACAACAAACCCAAGCCGACAGACAACAAACAAACTACCCAGAACAGTCAGCAAACCAATACTCAGCAGGGAAGTACCGGAAACGGCACATCAACTTCCACGGGCAGTCAGCCTGCACTGCAAATCAGTTCAAAATATGATTTCATAGCCGGAGAAAAAGTGATTTTTTTTGATGATTTCACGGGTGATAATATCGGTGATTTCCCGGTTCAATGGAACACTACCGGTTCAGGTGAAGTGGTGACCAACAATATTGCAGACGGCAGATGGTTTAATATTACAAACGGACGCGGAGCCACTACTCTTGATGAACCAATTGATTTACCTGAAAATTATACCATTGAGTTTGATGCTATCAAAACAAAGGATCCTAAGAACAATAACAATTCCGGTTTTTCATTTTCTATTTTAAGCACAACGAAACCCAAAGACCTGATTTATGGTTTGGCAAGACCGGGCGAAGCTGCTATCCGGTTCGGTTTTGAATATAATAATTCCTACATAGCATACGATAATGATAATACAACACCGGATCTCTCAGGCCGTGAGGAATCGCCAAAATTATTGCCGGAAAAAAAATACAGAATTTCTATCTGGGTTCAGAAGGAAAGAATACGCTTGTATGTGGGTGAAGAAAAAGTTTTTGATGTACCCAAAGCCATGTCAAAAAAATTCAAGTACAATATGATACGATTTGACAGAGGCATAGCAATGATCAGCAATGTAAGAATTGCCACCGGTTTGCCGGATATGCGCAGCAAACTCATTACGGAAGGCAAACTGGTCAGCTACGGAATTTATTTCGATGTCAACAAGGATATCGTAAAACCGGAATCTGCCGGTACACTTAAAATGATTGCCGATGTATTGAATGAAAATCCAGCGGTGCGCATCAAGATTGTAGGGCACACCGACAGCGACGGCGACGATGCTTCCAATCTCGATTTATCGAAGCGCCGCGGTGCTGCGGTAAAAAATGCACTGGTCAGTGTTTATGGAATTGATGCTTCCCGTATCGAAACAGACGGCAAAGGCGAAAAAGAACCGGTAGCACCAAACGACAGTGCCCTCAACAAAGCAAAAAACCGACGCGTAGAATTTATTAAACTGTAACGGTAAAACAGGTCGCAACATGCAATTCATTCCATCCATTTCCTTTTTTTCTGCTCCATTCGTAAAACGGGCGGGATGGTTATGGCTATTAGCAGGATGCAGTATAATAATGCAGGCACAAAACAGTGTCAATGCAACGGATCAACCCGGCAAATGGGATTATCAGTACTATACCGAAAGCAGCAAGGGCGGGTATCGAAGTGAAACAAATTACGAACTTACACCGGATCAGCTATCAGCCTTTAAAAAGAAAATAAGTGAAGTTGCCGAATACCTGCATCAGAATCCGGTCGCAAAAAACCCCGTAGGATTTGAACCCACCGTAAGAGGAAGTGTATTTACAGAGATGTATGAATACAAAAAAAATCCTGCACGCTGGAAGCTGTTACCGCCGGAAGCGGAAATCATCCTGCAGTTTTGCCCCTTATACAAAAATCTGAAAACGGGTCTGGTTTCCAAAGGCTGCATAGAGGTTTCCCATCTGGATGTCTTACTGAATAATTTAAAATCTACTGCCGGCGGATACAATACCTATACTAAGGGAAATGAATCCATCATTGTTTTTGAATCTCTCGTGCCATACAAAACATTTGGCCCGGGCGTAACGGCTTACACCAACGGAACGGTGATTCTTTCCAACCCTGACAAACCTTACTGGATTCCGCTCACCATCCGCGAATATTTTGCCCTGGAGCTTAATTTTTATGAAGAGCAGGCCGTTAAAGATGGAAATACGTTTGTGCTGGATTATGTCAAAAAAGACTACGCGGCCTTTACACCGCAAGAACTGGACATGACAGCCTATGTGGGTGCACAAACCAATTCCTCCATGATACTGGCAACTTCACGACCGACAGACAGAACATGGATGAAATTAAATCCGGATTATTTTGATAAAAGCTTACCCCGATCTGCCGTGCAGCTCATCACTATACACACCTTGCAGGATGCCCTGTTGCCGGGACAGCCTCAGGCTTATGAAAACAAGGATTACGGCTTTCATTTTCAATACACCCGCCAACTGGATTTCAAAGATATGAGCCGGCTCTTAGACGTACCTAAACATTAACAAACAAGCGTACAACTCCAACCGGCTCCATCTGTTTTATTACGTTCAGTAAAAATCAGCTGGGTAACAAATATGTTTCTTACATTCTCTTACCGGACATTCCAGTTTTCATTTTGGGCAGTAAAAAAGAATTTATGAAACATTTAAGTGCTAATTTCATGTTCCCAAGTACGAACAAAAAATGAAACCACTTTTGAAATTTTATACCCTTATCCTCTTCTTCCCAATACTGGTGATAGCACAAAGCAATAACCCGGCAGACACCTTAATACCCGCCACAAAAATCATCTTTCAGGACGAATTTGCCAAACAGAAAACAACAACACTACCCGCCACCTGGACCACCAACGGCACAGCAATTATAGACACCACCTACCTC
>DAORIK010000004.1:0-15732 GCA_035438465.1 Chitinophagales bacterium
TTTATATGTTATGCTTTTTCTGTGCCGCCTGTCATGCTGGACACCCAAACAGGAGTTTGTAGTTGTTTCCCTAAAAAAGTAAATGAAGTTAAAGGTTTCGTCGGATGCGCCGATAATATCGGTTCGTAAGAAAATCGTTTGTCTAGAAAAGCAGTTTCAACCTGCGACTGAAAAGCAAGCTGTATATGATCTTGTTTGCGTTCCGCTGCCGTCGGATCAGTTGTTGGTATTTTTTCGAGATGGTCCAAAATGTGATGTAAAGTTACGGATATTAACGTTTAGAAACGTTAAAAGTTTATAAAACCTCGCAGGTTTAGCTCTGCTTAGTCTTGGCAAAACCTGCGAAGTTTTTCTATTTAACTTTCAGCGAATGCGCCGCTTTCTGTAAATCTTTCAACCACAAATCTCTCTTGTGGCGCAGCAGCCAGCCAGCCGTTTGGTAGATATGTCCGTTTGGTGCTTCAAAAACATCTATGACAAACAGGAAACGATGGTCTTGTTTTTCTGAAGACAAAATACCTGAAATCTGAAATTCTTTCACTTTCAAGTTATTTACTGTCGTGAACATTGTATCCTGTGCTTCCACATTCGGCTCTTTCAGATTTCTTCTTAACTGTCCGATAACAGAATCACACATTAACTCAAACCCTTGTTTACCTGGTTTCATACCATGGTCAACCAAAATGAAATAAACATCTCGATAATCATTTTTCAGTTGTAATAATGTATTTTTTTCAGGATAAACATCATCTGCTTTAAATAAATAGGACGGATATTCTATAGTAACATTTTTATCGGAAAATACTTCCGGCGTTTTACTGTAGCGACACGCAGTGAAGAAAAAAAGTCCACAGACGATAGTCCATAGTCGATAGTTTTTGAAAATAACTTTTAATGACATGGTACAAAGTTATAAAATTTAAAAATCAATTTTACTGCCATGTTGCTGTAGCCATTTACGATGGGCTTTGTACTCAGGCATGGCATTTTCTACCTGTTTCCAAAATTTTTGTGAATGATTCATTTCTTTTAAATGTGCCAGTTCGTGCACAATTACATAATCAATAACAGATGGTGGCAACAGCAGCAATTTGGTAGCAAAAGATATCTTTCTGCTGGAAGAACAGCTTCCCCAACGCGAGATTGTATGTTTCATGTCTATCTTTTGAATCTTTTCTCTGAAATAAAAGTCATTCCAATACAATGTTCGCTTTTGTAATTCCGGTAAAAAATATTTCTCTGTAAATCTGAGCAGAAATCGTTGGATTTCGGATTTTTGTTTGGCTTCAGTTTGGTGTTCCAGCAAATATATTTTTAAAATTTCATTTCCTCTGTAGCTTAATCTGTTTTTTCCGGAACGGATAAATTCAATTTCTATTCTAAACTCTTTATTCCAGATTTTTAGTTGTTTATTTTGATAATGCTCCAGCGTGTTTTGCTGAAGCTGGTAGTATTTCTTTTCGTGTATTTGTTGCTTAGCCCAAACTAAAAATTGTTTCAGTGTTTTTTCTTTATCCGCTACAGAAATATGTTTGGGCAAACGAACAATCACTTCATTTTTTCCCAACGAGACCCGCGAAGAATTTCTCGCTTCTACAATTATTTTTACCGGTACCGGCAGATTTTCGGTATTATAAATATTTACACTCATTTCTATATTCCTTTCACAAACATATTTTGCGCAGCATCTTTACTAATGGTCAGTTGTTTTTTGTCATTAATGATTAACTGTATTGTTTCATCAAACTCTTCTTTGTCTGTTATCTTTATTCTGTCATTTAATTGTAATTGAATTTTATTCAGGTATTTTAAAAATGCTGCAGAATCATCATTAACGTTTGACAAGATGTATTGTTTTTTCATTTTTGCATCTGCCAGACAAATTACATTGGGTACCGAAATATTTCCCTGTTTGTCCGGAATCGGGTCGCCGTGAGGGTCAAACTTCGGATAACCCAGATATTCATCCATTTTATCTATCAGCTCATCTGATTGTATATGTTCTAACTGTTCGGCTATATCATGAATTTTATCCCATGTAAATTTCAGATTTTTGACTAAAAAAGTTTCCCATAGGCGATGTTTGCGCAACACATGAATAGCGATTTGCAGTCCGAATTTCGTTAAAGAAACCCCATAATATTTCTTATATACTACTAATCTTTTGTCGGATAATTTTTTAAGCATATCTGTAACAGATGCTGCAGAGTGGTCCAGTTTATACGCCAAGTCATTTGTTTTAACCAGACCATCCTGTGTTTCGCCCAACTGAAAAATATATTTCAGGTAATTTTCTTCTACTGCACTTAATGTTGCCATTGTATAAATTTTAAGCTAATCTAAAAATATTATTTTAAAAATGAAAATATTTTTTTTAAAATTGCATCAAATATGTTTAATAATAAAGACTGGCGTTTAACACGTACAACGAATTCACTACCTGAGTCCTTTTCCAGCATCAGCATTCCGAAACATGCAAAAGGATGGCGGAAACTTATGGCATTTGCCGGTCCGGGATTGATGGTAGCAGTTGGGTATATGGACCCCGGGAATTGGGCAACGGATATTGCGGGTGGCTCCAGTTTTGGTTATACTTTACTGTCAGTTATTTTAATTTCTAACCTGTTTGCTATCTTATTACAGCATCTCGCTTTAAAACTGGGCATTGTTACCGGCAGAGATTTGGCACAAGCTTGTAAAGATTCCTATTCAAAACCGGTGAGTTTTGTCTTATGGATTTTGTGTGAAATTGCCATTGCTGCCTGTGATTTAGCAGAAGTGATTGGTTCTGCGATTGCCATTAATTTGCTATTTGGCATTCCTCTTACCGTTGGCATCATTATTACTATTTTAGATGTGTTGGTTTTACTATTGTTACAAAACAAAGGGTTCAGGTATCTGGAAGCTTTTGTCGGTGGTTTGATTTTTATTATATTCTGTTGTTTCGCCTATGAGTTGATGATGTCAAAGCCTGAATTTGCTGCAGTAGTTGGTGGTTTATTGCCAAAAACTGAAATTATTGTGAATGGTGATATGTTGTATATCGCTATTGGAATTTTAGGAGCAACGGTGATGCCTCATAATTTATATTTACATTCGAGTATAGTACAAACGCGCAATTTTGAACGAAATGACGAAGGCAAGAAACAGGCTATTAAATATGCAACTATTGATTCTACGGTTTCATTACTATTAGCATTTTTTATCAATGCGGCCATTTTGATTTTAGCGGCTTCCGCTTTTCATTACAACGGACATAAAGAAGTGGCGGATATTAACGATGCATATAAATTACTGGAACCTGTATTGGGTGTAAAACTGGCTTCTACCTTTTTTGCGGTAGCCTTGCTCGCAAGCGGACAAAACTCTACGTTGACAGGCACTTTAGCCGGACAAATTGTAATGGAAGGATTTTTAGATATCCGATTAAAACCATGGATGCGAAGGCTGATTACGCGTTTAATTGCGGTAGTGCCTGCGTTGGTTGTTTCTGTATTATATGGCGAAAAAGGCACCGGCACACTGCTGATTTTAAGTCAGGTGATTTTATCCGTACAGTTGAGTTTTGCAGTAGTACCTTTATTGCAGTTTACAGGAAATAAAACAAAGATGGCTCAGTTTGTAAACAGCAGCTGGTTAAATATTACTGCATGGATTATTGCTGTTATTATTATTGTGTTGAATGGTGTGATGCTGTGGAATACTATTACTTAGTACTATTTACTTATATCAAATTGTTTATTATCAGAGTCATAGAATTTGATATAAAACATCGGATAATTTTTTTGTTCTTCAGATATTAAGGTAAAATAAAAGATATCCAAATAATTTAAACATGAATATAAAATGCATATTCTATTGCTTTATTTCATAATCTTCCACTACATAAGTTCCTAAAATACTTTTACGTACTCGTAGTTGTATATTTTTTTGTGGCGAAGAAAGCGATTTTATTTTTGCCATTACATTTGGCTTTACTTTCATTCTAATGCTTTTATCATTAAACTTAAAAGTAATGTGTTTCCTTTGTTGTTTTTTTATCCTAACTGAATAAAAGGTAATCGGACAAGTTTGTGTGATAATATGATTCTTTTTAGATTGCTGTTTTATGAAAATATTTAATGGAAGCCTGATAAAACAAAGGATAACAAATGCAACTAACACAGCCAGCAAGATCTTAACACCTAAAACAATTTTTTTATCTTCTTCTTTATCACTGGAAAAGATTTTCCATTTCCTCACATAATACCATGCTATGACTAATGCAATAAGATACAATATCGTGTTCAACCAAAATGGAAATAATAAAATATGATTGCCCGTGTTGTGTGATACGTAAATAATCACTAAAGAGATGATTACGACAAGCGGCACATATATCAACGGTTTGTTGTTCATTCTTTTCTCAGCAATTTATACAATTTAATTCCAAGCATTAACAAGATTACTAAAATTGCCAAACCAATAATTCCTGTAAGAAAACTTAAATTGGTTTTTACGACTACTAAAAAAACGATGGCAAATAAAAATATCGTGGCTACTTCATTCCAGATTCTTAATTGTGTGGAAGTGAATGAAAACTTATTTTCTTGTTGTTGTTTAAAAATATAATGTAAAGAAAAATGATAGCATATCAACAGAAATACAAACGTCAGTTTTATATGCATCCAGCCTTGCGACAAAAACCCTGATTTGATTAGTAATGTAATGCCTAAAGCCATTGTAATTAAGCATGCCGGCCAGGTGATAATATACCACAGCTTACGCTGCATAATTTTAAACTGATTGATTAAAATTGATTTTTCAGGTTCGGGTTTGTCGTTGGCTTCGGTTGCATAAATAAATAAGCGAGGTATATAAAACAAGCCTGCAAACCAATTTACTACAAAAATAATATGCAGTGCCACTATGTAATTGTAATCTAACACAAAACGAATTTACGATTTTCTTTAAACACATAGGCACATAGTTTCTTATAAAAGCAAAATCAGACAATGCTATTCTATTCTTAAGCAAAGAATAAACATAGGTAAGCTTCGCTTACACTATGAGTTACTTTTACAACTATAATATACTACCTCCCGTTTTGCTTTTCTTTTTCTATGTTTCTATGTGTTTCAATTAATAAAAAAATCCGAAAGTAATTTTATTCACTTTCGGATTTCGTTTTTATTTTATTGATTGTTTTATTTTACTTTGACTGTAGTTTCTTCGTTTATCCAGCATTTCACGGTGTAAGGTCCGCCAACGCTTAATTTTTTTGCTGTTATTTCTGCTTTGGTAGGTAAATATTTGGTGTAATCTGCTATGTATTTTTTTGCTTCTTCCACCACTTCATCATCACCTCCGATTTCAATTACTTTGTTGAAGTAATCGAATGCCGGCCATAACACTATTTGTGATTGAAAACCTGTGCCCGGTCCGCACAAAGGTCCGCTGGATAAATATAAAGTAGCAATTAAGTTATATGCTCTTATATTTTTGGCATTGAAATTTATTGCTTCTTTTGCAAGATCTCTGGAAGCAGGAAAGTCTTCCTTTGCATATTTCATAAACGCCATGTAATAATTCAAGTCTGATTTTTTAATGCTGTCTGTTTCTTTTGCCAAAGCATTCTGATACAAAATAATAGCATCATCAAATTGTTTATTTTTTACATAAATATTTGCCAGCCGTGTTGCATACGTATAATTAGGTGCAAGTTCGTTTAATTTTTTTAATAACTCTACATTCGTTGCACTGTCTGTACATCCTTTTGTTTTAGCATAAACGCTTTTTATCGTTTCTATATCATTTGGGTTTTCTTTGTATTTTTTAAGATAAATTTCTACCAACTTTGCACAATCAGCAGGATCGCTTTTGTCTGCAAAATTTTGTGTGTATAAGTCATCCAACACCACTTTCACATCTTTGTAGGCCTGTAATTGCTTATTATTTACATCCGCAATATTCTTGTCGACTATAGCAGATAATTCATCATATTTACCTATTACAAAATCGGCAGTAATGCCATCTTTTCCTATTTGGTTTATCAATAATTTATAATACGTTTGAATATAGTATGGAAAAGCTTTATTACCTGTAAGTGCTAATGTCTTTTCCAAACATTTACGTGCTTCCGGAATATCTGCATTTTTTCCGTATTTCAGCAAATCAATTGCTTTTTTACCCAACACATACTCATCTTCGCCGTGACACTGAATTTGTTTATTATAAATCTGGAATAAAGTATCTATATAGGTTTGACGTAATGAATTATCGGTTGTTTTTTGTATTAAACTCGTATACATCACCACCCCGTCTAAGAATGTTTGTTTACGAAATCCCGGTGCATTGTTATACATATTTTTCCATTGGGGAAAAGCATCATCATACATTCCTTTTTTAAAAAACTCACGGTAAATGGAATAAGCGGGTGTGGTTTTTAAACTGTCGCCATTAATATAACGGGCACAATTTTGCGCCTGCAATGTTCCAAGAGCTAAAACAAGAGAACTAAAAACCAGAAAAATCTTTTTCATTGTAAATTGTAATTGTTAATCAATAGTATTTTCTTCTTACAAACCACCTGTCGTTTAATGAAATTCCGAATTTAAGACGATAAAAGTTTTCACGAACGAGGTTCTTTTCAACTGTACCTCTGCTTCCTGCTTCAAATCCGATGTTGAAAGCATATGTGTAAACTTTTTGTAATAATCCTTCATCATTAGCTGTTGTGATGATTATAGGAATACCTATTCCAAAGTTTATGCCAAACTCATTTATAGCTTTATTATTGATTTTAATATTGGTCTGAGTGTAGTTAAACCCTGCTCTGTATTTCAGACGTGTAAAAAATTTAGAGAAACTCTTATCGTTCGGTAAAAACTCACCACCAACAGCAACTCTCCAACTGTTATTCAATTTTGAAGCAGCATTATCTTCATAACCTCTGTACTTGCTCCATGGTTGGAATTTAAAATCTATCCCTGCTCTCCATTTTATACCACGGGAAGCTATAATACCGACATTTAAGGTAGCCGGAATACGAATATTTGTTGATTGCTGGAATTTTTCAGAAAGCGTATCTAAAATATCTTTGGTGAGCGTTGTTGGTTTGATATAATCTGTGATAAAATCATTCACGCCGGCATCTGAATTTCTAAAACTTAAATTGCCGGACTGAAAAGTATATAACGCCTCATCATTATACGTTCTTTTACCCAATTTTATAGGCGCAGAACCGGATAATCCGAATGTGATGTTGTATATTTTACTACTGTCTCTCTTGCTTTTAATGGGTAAATTATACTGTGCGCCTGCATTCCATATAAAACTGCTTACTTTGGTATTGGTGAATGTCCACGTAGTATAAGCATCCGGATCATAAGCCCCGGCAGTATTTAACGGATAAGCTAATGTGTTGTTATTTAATTTGCCAAATAAATAACCAATATTAAAGCCGAGATGAATGCCTTTGTATTTAAAACCATTTCCCCACGAAAGATTATATAAAGTTCCCGAGCCCTCATATTCAAATTTCACAGCATTTGCTGTGTCGAAAGAAGTGGTTTGAGATATCAAATAATCTTTTGCAGTAAATGGAAGCATATTTACCCCTGTTACCCAATATTTTTTTATAGGAAAAAAGAGAGACAGATAATTTAAACTGAAACTGCTTTGTTTCGCTTTGAGTGTTTGAGTTTTTATTTTTCCAAAATTTCCGGAAAAACCCGCATCAAAAGTAGTTAACTGTAATGCCGCGTAAGAAGCCGGGTTTAAATAATTCACCGTTTCACCTGATTGGAACGCTGCTCCCAGTCCGCCCATTTGTGCTGACTGTGCGGTGTTGTTATCGAAAGCAAAGCCTAGTCCATAACGAGAATATGGTGTATGCTCCTGTGCATCAACTTGTTGTAAAGTAACTGCTAAAAGAAAAAGTAGAAAAATTTTACGCATTATATTCCAGTATATGATTGAGCCCCATTAGTGTAAAATTGGGAACTGCAAATATCTCATTTTTAAGGCGATAAACCAAAAAATCAGCATCCCCGCCTGTAATTATTACATTCATTTCAGGAAATTTAACTAAATATTCATCTATCATTCCGTCAATTTCCTTGCTTGCTGCCACTAAAACACCTGCCAGCATATTGGATTTTGTATCATTTCCAATCAAATCTGCGTTATTTTCCAACTCTACTAAGGGCAATTTTCCCGTGAATGTATGCATCGCTTTCAGTCTCATTTTTAAGCCGGGATGAATACTGCCGCCGAGAAATTCATTTTTTGTATTAATGAAATTGAACGTGATGCAGGTGCCACAGCCAATCACCAGATTGTTTTGATTCGGATAATTTGCCTGTGCAGCGGCAATCAATGCAAGCCTGTCTTTTCCTAAGGTATCTTTGGATGAATACTTATTTTGAAATGGTAATCTTGTATTTGTATCTAAAATAAGATGTATAGGCAATTCCTTTAATGTATCTAATATGTATTCGGGAATTTCAATCGTGCCGGAAATAATAGATTGATGAATTTCAAAGTTGGAAATGATTTCTTTAAGATTAATCTCTTTGGAATTGTCAAACGTCATCACGGTTGACAAATTCTTTTGATGGAATATGCCAATTTTGGTGCGTGTGTTTCCTATGTCGATAGTTAAATTCATTTTTTGTCTAAGCTAAGATTTATCTGATTTTTTGATGAACATGACTATGTGCTTTGTGAACTTAGTGTCTTCGTGGTTAAACAATTTTCTTTGAAACGGATTGCTCTGTCAGTTTTCCATTTTCCATATTTTCTATCAACACCAAACCCGGTGATTTACCAGTCTCAATAGTACCTAAAGTATTTGCAAAACCTAATGCTTTGGCACCATTTATGGTGGCCCATTGCAGTACGGTTTCAAAATCAAGATACGACTGATATTTCAAAATTGTTTTCATTTCTTCTAAAATATTCAATTGCCAGTTCGATGTTAAACTATCTGTGCCAATACACACCGTAGAATTTGTTTCCATAAAATTTTTATAGTTCGGCAAATTATTTTCGATATATAAATTCGCATTCGGGCAAGTACACCAAAACGTGTTTTCTAACCCAAGCTGGTGGTGTGCTGTTTCAATATCTTCTTTTGTTGAAAGTGTATTGTGTACGAACAGATTTCTGCTCTCTTCTTGCAGGTATTCCAAAGCATAGTAAATGGAAGGCTTTTCTAATTTGGGAATATCTTTTGTATCAAACCCGATGCGCTCGTAAAATGAAATAAAATCCCCGGTTTTACTCATAAAAAGCTCGTTTTCCGGCAGCGTTTCCTGGTTGTGGATGGACACCGTTTCGTCATACTGTCCCGATTTATTTTGGGATTGTTTCAGCATCTCAAACAATTTTCTCGAAACGGAATACGGAGCGTGCGGTACTTTGGATTTTTTGTTTTTTGATGTTTTCGCTAAATCATTATAAACCGCATCGTATTGCTGAATAATATTGTCTGTATTTTCTTCCTGAAACAAATCAAAATACTCTACAAACGTATAGTAATGTAGCCTTTCTTTTCGCTTTTGCACAAAGGTATCAGTTGTGTTAGAAATATCACCAACGGCAACAATTCCTGCATCTATCATATTTTTTTCTTCGCGCGCAATAGCTTCCTGTATAATTTCGGGTGAATGATTTCTGTTTTTTATTACCTGCGAAATGAAATCAATCAGACCTGTTCCTGTTTGCGCTATACCTTTTAAATGTGATAATTCCAAGTGACAATGTGCATTGATAAAACCGGGAACAATCACACCATCAAAAAACTCAATTTCTGTTTTGTCGTGATTTTCCAAGACGTCAACAGCAATTATTTTACCTTTTTCATCTACAATGACTATACCACTTTCTATTGGTGAAGATGAAACAGGATAAATTTTAGGTGCAGAGATTTTACGAACCATTTCTCAAAGATATAAAAGTCATTTGTCTTTAGTCAATGAAAAAGTTGACCTATCTTTGTGTGGAATTGGAAAAGCTAACCGACATACGCACACTCACCAAAGAACAACTGATTGCTCAACTGGAACAATTAGGTGAAAAGCCTTTTCGCGCCAAACAAATTTATGAATGGCTTTGGAAAAAATCAGTGGTAGATTTTGACGAAATGACGAATCTTTCCAAAGAGTTGCGTGAAAAACTAAAAGCACATTTTATCATTCATAAGATTGAAACTTATAAAGTTCAAAAATCAAACGATGGCACTATAAAATCTGCTTTTCAATTACACGACAAACATTTGATAGAAGGTGTGTTGATTCCAACGGAAGACCGTGCTACGGCATGTGTTTCTTCCCAAGTCGGATGTAGTTTAACCTGTTCATTTTGCGCCACAGGTTTTTTAAAAAGAGAAAGAAATCTGACCGCTGCAGAAATTTACGACCAGGTGGTTTTAATCAACCAACAATCCAATGAAAGCATCGGGAGAAATTTGTCAAATATTGTTTTTATGGGCATGGGTGAACCATTGCTGAATTACAGCAATGTTGTTACAGCCATTGATAAAATTACTTCTGAAGAAGGATTGAACATATCGGCAAAACGTATTACGGTTTCTACGGCGGGTATTGCAAAGATGATAAAAAAACTGGCGGATGATAACGTGAAATTTAATCTGGCTTTATCGTTGCATGCTGCCGATGATGAAAAACGCAATACCATCATGCCCATCAATGAACAAAATAATATTGAAGCATTAGTGGAAGCCCTGCAGTATTTTCAATCTAAATGTAAAGGCGAAGTGACGTTTGAATACATTCTATTAGATGGTGTGAATGATAAGATTGAGGATGCAAAAAAACTGGTTGCTATATGCAAACAACTGGACGATGTGAAAATAAATGTGATTGAATATAATAAAATAGACCAGGCTGATTTTCATAAATCAACTGTTGAAATCCGCGATAAATTTATCGACTATTTAAGCAAACATAAAGTAATTGCCAATGTGCGCAAGAGTCGCGGTAAAGATATTGATGCTGCGTGCGGTCAGTTGGCAAATAAGAATTAGTCATAGATTTTTACCTGTCAATTCTTAAATGCATTGTTTCATTATTTATAAATAGTGGTTTACCCTGAATTAAAAAATTGATTGTTTTCCTTTATCTTTATATGTAACAAAAAGTTGAATTTTATTACAATAAAAAAACGACCATGAAACACATAATTTTTATTGTTATTGCATTAGCATTATTTGCATGCAAAAAAGAAGAACAGCCAACCCTTACAGATGAATTGGCAAAAAGCGACTGGAGAAAAACACAAGTTTTAGTTTCTGCAGATTCAATTGTAGATACGATTCCTACCATTGAAGTTGTTGTTCCCGATTGCAAAAAAGATAATATCTGGCGGTTTAATGCAACCAGTAATACATTTATTCTGGATGAAGGTGCAACCAAATGTGATGCTGCAGATCCGCAAATAAAAGACCAGGGCACTATCACGGAACAGAATAATGGCACTCAATTAAAAGTTGCCGGTTCCGGTACTAATGAAATATGGGAGATCGAATCGTTCACGGCATTTACTTTTCATGTAAGTTATTTTGCAAGAAAGCCGGATAATACGCTGGCAAAATTTAGAGTAACATTTAGTAAAATATAATTTATAACAACTTTTCCAAAGTTTAAAACTTTGGAAAAGTTGTTACTCTTTCAACAAGCCTCTTTCCAACGTAAGCTTTACCAATCCTGCTACATTTTTTACACCGAGTTTGCTGATTAAATTCATGCGATGTGTTTCCACGGTGCTTACACTTAAAAAAAGTGTATCTGCAATTTCCTGCGTGGTTTTTTCATCTACAATTAATTGTAAAATTTCTTTTTCTCGACGTGTAAGTTTGGGTATATAAGAGGTGTCTTTTTTCTGACCCATGGCTTCTTTGAGCATCAAATCCTGTACATTTTTTTGTATATATTGTTCGCCTTTCAATACATTTTCTATTGCTGAAAGAAAATCCTGTTCGGCAGCATCTTTCAATAAATAACCATCAGCACCATTTCGCAAAGCAGTTTTAACCAAAGCTGTTTCTTCAAACGAAGTCAGCATCACCACCTTCATTGCAGCATATTTTTTCTTAAAAATTTTCAACGCTTCCAAACCATCATCGCCTTTTATATTAATATCCAGAAATAAAACCTGTGGCTGTTTTTCTTCTAAAATCTGATTTGCTTCCGGTAAATTATTAATTGCAAATTCTACTTTATATTCATTCTTTGATGCAAAAATATTGGAAACTCCCTGCAGTACAATTCCATGGTCATCAATAATTCCGATTGTTATCATCTTTTTGATTTTTGTAGAATAAAAATAATATTTTTATAGTTGTGTTTGTCGAAAAATTAATATTTAATTTGAATAATCTTTTGAAACATTCTCTTTTGCCATTTCTGTTTTGTTGTTATTTACCTTTAAATGCAATAAATCCGGATAGCCTTTTTAAACAAGCCCAGTTTTTTGATAAATTAAATCCGGATAGTGCGCTTTTTTATTATAGTCAAATCACAGAAAATGTTCTTTATGCAAAAACTAAAACAGAAATCTATGCAAAGTCATTGCGAAAAAAAGCATTACTGCAATCCAATAAAAATGATGATGATGAAAATATAATTTTATGTAATCAGGCAATCCAATTATTTCAGGCAATAAAAAATAAAAAAGAAATAGGTATTACCTACAACACTATCGCAAATATTTATCAGATGAAAGGCTATTTTGATTTAGCCATTGCAAACTATCAAAAAGCTGCTTCAATTTTTGAAAACATACCATTCTATAATGGGTTAACGATTTGTTACAGCAATATTGCTTCTATTTATAATAATACTGAACAATATAAAAACGCTTTACAATACAATTTACTGGCTTATCAAACGGCAATTTTAAAAAACGATACGTTTAGTGAAGGTATGATTGCTCATGATGTGTCTATTGCCTATACAAAAAATAATATTGCCGATAGTGCTAAACAATACGCTGCATTAGCCTTAAAATATGGAAATTCGATTCAACATAATTTTGTAATCAGTTATGCATACAAAGCCTTTTTTGAATATTATAAATCAAAAAATGACTGGCAAAATGCTTTAACAAATGCTCAGGCAGCATTAAAGTATATCTTAAAAACATCTTCAACCTATGATGCCGGTTTTGCATATTGCAACCTAGCTGAAAGTTATTTGAAATTACATAAAAATACAGATGCTCTAACGTCAATACAACAAGCAGAAACACAGGCAAAACAGGTAGCTTCATTTCAGTTAAACAAACGTATGTACGCGTTGTATAAAGAAATTGCAGCAGCTTCCGGTGATTATAAAAATGCTTATTTATATGCGCAATTGTATCAACAAAACAGTGACAGTGTGTTTTTTGAAAAGAGAAATAATACATTGAATGAACTGGAAACTAAATATCAGACGGCACAAAAGGAAACAAAAATTGCACAGCAGCAAAGTGAAATTCAGCAATCGAGAACAAGACTGTTAATTGCTGCATTGTTATTTTTAATTGTTTTCGCTGGTTCTTTTGTATTGTATTTCATTTTTAAACAACGACAAAAATTATTACAAAATAAAATCATCACCATTGAGCAGCAAAAGAAATTAGAATTAACACAAGCTATTATTGATGGAGAAGAACAGGAACGTACACGTTTGGCAAAAGAACTGCATGATGGCATTGGAGGTTTGATGAGTATGCTGAAGTTGCAGTTTACGAATTTCAAAAAAAGATATACGGAAATACAACAAGACACAGAATACAATAGTGCGTTAGATTTGTTAAATACCGCTTCGCAGGATATTCGAAAAATATCGCATGCTCTGATGCCTTCGGCGCTCGAACGCCTTGGTTTAATTGATGCTGTGGAACAGTTCTGTACTTCTATGCAGTCAAGTGCAGGTTTTGAGATTGATTTTCAACATTATGGTCTGGAAGACAGACTACCGCAACGATTTGAATTGCTGGCATATCGAATTATTCAGGAATTATTGAATAACATTGTAAAATATGCTGAAGCAAAAGAAGTACTCATACAGTTATCAAAGAACGAAAAAATATTTTCTGTTGCTATAGAAGATGATGGAAAGGGGTTTGATTTATCTTCCATAAAAAATAAAGATGGCATTGGTTTACATAGTATGCAGAAAAGAATTGAGCTGCTTGGCGGCAGAATGGATATTGATTCAAGCATCGGTAAAGGTACTTCAATAAATATTGAATTGCCTGTATCATAAATAAAGAGCGTATAACATTAACGTTATACGCTCTCTTCTCAAATAACAACTAACCGAATATTTTATGGTTCTTGCGGCGGCTAATTGATTCTGGAATAAACAATTCTACCATTAGAGAAAGTGATACCCAACACGCCTCCGCCATCAGATATACTATAGGTTGCATCGTTTTTGCCTCCTTCAAATGTAAACCGCAACTGTTTTGAATTAGCAGACCAGGAATAATCTGTTCTTTTTCTTCCTGTTTGTCCAAAAGGTCCGACGCTGAATGTTTCCTGAAATCCGGATCCATCCGGGTGGAACGTTAGTTCTACCGCTGACGTTTGTGTAAAATCACCACTGCCTAGAATTTCCTGAAACTGCCAGGTTCCGATAATTCTTTGGTCAAAGCCGCCAGATCCGCCGGGACCGAAAGCATTGTCTTTTTTACAACTTGTTGCTGTTACTGCGAAGAAGATAACCATCATGGCTACTATACTTCTGATTGTTTTGTTCGTTTTCATAATTATTGCTTTTAGATTGTTTATTTAAATAGTATTTATTTTATCAATTTGCTCTGCTTAAAAATGTATAACTTCCACTAGTTCCAAATACTAACTGTCCATTATGCATTGTATATTTTTTGTAGTACCATTGTCCTTCTTTTGTGTAGTATAAATAGCCATCCTTTACATACCATTTACCGCAAGTAGCACCTTTTTTTGCATTTGCAGAGTAGCTCCAGCCTGAGCCGCCACCTGCACCGCCACCGTCTTTTATACAGTAAGTTCCATCTGCATTGTATTGATAATAGGTAACTGAAGTCATAGATGCATAATCACCGTAACCACCTGAACTAACTAATGATTCCATCATCCAGCTGCCAACAACACTTTTATCTATATTACCCGCAGGTTTTGATGTTTGTGCAGTTGTAGATGTTGTTGATGATTTACTTTGTGATTGTTTGTACAAGCTTACTTTTATTGATACACCTCCAATTCCACTGATATTAAACGTACAGGCACTTGCAGAAAATGATGCCATATATGGTGTTTCGTACATTCCGTTAATAATCATCTTGCCTTTTGCTGAGCCCTGGGAAAGCATCGTATAAAATTCAAATGTATTACCTGCATCATCTTGTAAAATACCCGCCAATTGGCTCCCTTGCTGTTTCAGTTCGCATGCAACTTTTGTACCTTCAAACTCTCCATAGTAAATACCGGATAAATTTTGTCCGAAAGCAACGGATATTGTCATAAATACCAGCATTGCGATTGTTGTGATTGATTTTTTCATGGTGGTGTTTTTTTTGTTGTTATTATTTGATTTATTGATAATGTAAAGTTCTGCCTTTGTGCTTTTTTTATCTTCAGGAGAAACCTCTGTTCTTAAAATTCAGGGTTTTCCTTAGGTTATTTACTGGCGTATGCTGCTGCCGGTTTTGTATAGGAAACATTATCTCCAAATACCAACTGGGTTCCGCTTGTTTCAT
>DAORIK010000004.1:15832-33539 GCA_035438465.1 Chitinophagales bacterium
TGTTGTTTGTTTGATGATGTAAAATTCAGCCATTTCCATTCCTTTATCTTCAACGTAAACCGCACTTCTGAAAATTCAGGGTTTTCCTTAGTGTGTTCATTATCGAATTATAGCGTTCCGGAATTACAGAATGATTTTATTGTAATATCTTTGTTCTGTTTACGACATATTTTTAACGCACTATTTCTTTTGGAGCAGTTTTTTGTTCAGACCATTAATCAAAATCAGGGCATCTTACATAAGGTGTGTAGAATTTATTGTCATAATCAGGAAGACCATAATGACTTATTTCAGGAAATCGTATTGCAATTATGGAAAGCATTTCCATCATTCCGAAGTGAATCAAAGATTACTACCTGGATGTATCGCATTGCTCTGAATACAGCAATTTCAGGGCTGCGTAAAAAGAAAATTACTGTTACAGAACTTGAAAAAATATCTTTTCAGATAGAAGATAAAAAAGAAACAGGCATTGATGAAGATTTACAGCAACTATATAAAGCTATTGAACACCTTTCAGATATAGAAAAATCTATTGTTTTGTTATATCTGGAAGATAAACCATATGAGGAAATAGCAGAAATAACCGGTATTACAGCAAATTATGTAGCCGTAAAAATGAACCGGATAAAAGAAAAATTGAGAACCTTATTAAAAACAGAGCGATGATAGAATTAGATGATTTGAGGCATATCTGGAAAGATAAAATTGATTCCAATATTGATAAGCAACATATGGAACAGGAAAAAATTCGGGAGCTACTCAACCGTACATCCACGAATATTATAGACAAATTACGCAAAAATTTATTGCTCGAAATCTGCATGTTTTGTTTTTGTTTGCTGCTGGTTGCCTGTGTTCCCTTTTATTTTAAATCCAGAGAAGTAACACTGTTATGTCTGATAGTAATTTCTGTAATTTTTATTCCATACCTGATTTATTATCTCAAAAAATACCGTGAGTTTCAACAGTTTTTTTCATACAATCAAAATATCAAATCCAGCTTAAAGGCATTAATTGCTCAGTTGGAAAAATACCTTAAAATATATTTCTGGGGAAGTCTTTTGCTAACGCCCGTTTCGGGATTTCTGTCAGGCTTTGCTATTTTATACGAGATGAAAGCACTGGGTTTTTTATTGTATTTTGATATATTCAGTTCTGCCACTCTTTCAATGATTTTATCATTTGCCTTATTGCTAACACTTATTTCCTATCCTGTAATGAAATGGTATGTCAGAAAACTATACGGGCAACATTTAGAGAAATTAAAAGACTGTTTGAAAGAGTTGGAAGAGTTTGAATAATTCTTATTTCCACTCCACCACAGATCCTCTTTTTTTGCTTAATAAGTCTTCCGGAATATTTGCAATGATTTGCTTCTTCAATACATCAATAAACTTCTTTTTTGCCACACTTCTGGCATACACCACACTCACTTCGCGTAATGGTTTTGGTTTTTTAAATTCTGCCACCTGATTTAGTTTTTTTGTCGATAATTCCAACACTGCCAATTCGGGCAGCAACGTAAAACCACCTTCCATTTCCACCATTTTTTTTAATGTTTCTATTGAGCCGCTCTCATATCTCAATTGGTCATTCATTTTTATCGGATTGGCACAAATATTTATCACCTGACTTCTGAAACAATTTCCCTGCGACAGCATCCAGATATCATCCCGCAAAATATCTTCATGTTCGAGATTTTTCTTCTTGGTTAAAGGATGATTATAATGTGCAAACACTTTTATTTCTTCATAAAATAATGGTTCTTCCATCAAGCCGGGCTCATGCAGGGGCGTTGCTAAAATACCGGCATCTATTTCGTCTTTATTCAACTTAAAAATAATTTCTTCTGTTGTCAATTCCTGAATAACCAGTTTTATTCTTTTATATTTTTTCAAAAAATCACCTAAGAAATACGGTAGCAAATAAGGTGCAAGTGTTGGTATAATACCAATTACCAAACTACCTTCAAAAGTGTCATCATAATGCTTGGCTATCTGTTCTAATTTTTTTGCTTCGCGCAAAATAATACGTGCTTGTTCTATCAATGCAGCACCTGCCTCAGTAGGAATGATGGGCTGTTTACTCCTGTCGAAAATAGAAATCTTTAATTCTTCTTCTAATTTTTTAAGTTGCATGCTTAACGTTGGCTGCGTCACTAAACAAGCATCTGCTGCTTTTGCAAAATGACGATAGGTATCTATCGCTAAAATGTACTCTAATTGTGTAAGTGAAATATTCATAAGTATTTCTTATTAAAGGATAAAATTAATTGATTTTTATTATCAATCAAATCTTTATTATTTTGTAAATTCACCACTAAATATATTTAGAATAATAAAACAGATAAAAAATGAGCAATTCAAACGAAAGCAAATGCCCTTTTCCTCACGGACAAATGAAACAAACAGCAGGTACGGGCACATCTAATAAGGATTGGTGGCCTAACAGACTAAACCTTGGAATTCTTCGCCAACACTCTAATCTATCTAATCCACTAGATAACGATTTTAATTACGCTGAAGCGTTTAAAAAATTAGATTTAAAGGCTGTTAAAAAAGATATTTTTAGCCTCATGACTACGTCGCAAGACTGGTGGCCAGCTGATTATGGACATTATGGTCCTTTATTTATTCGTATGGCGTGGCACAGTGCCGGTACGTATCGTATTTCTGACGGTCGTGGCGGTGCAAGTACAGGCAATCAGCGTTTTGCACCTGTAAATAGTTGGCCGGATAATGGCAATTTAGATAAAGCACGATTTTTATTATGGCCAGTTAAACAAAAATATGGCAACTCTATTTCCTGGGCAGACTTAATGATTTTGGCAGGAAACTGTGCTTTAGAATCAATGGGATTTAAAACCTTTGGTTTTGCCGGTGGCAGAGAAGATATTTATGAACCGGAACAAGATATTAACTGGGGAAATGAAATGGAATGGCTTGGTGATAAGCGTTACAAAGGCGACAGGGAATTAGACAATCCTTTGGCAGCGGTTCAGATGGGATTAATTTATGTGAATCCGCAAGGACCCAACGGAAACCCGGATCCAATAGCATCAGCAAAAGATATCAGAGAAACATTTGCACGTATGGCAATGAATGACGAGGAAACGGTTGCTTTAGTTGCCGGAGGCCATACTTTTGGTAAAGCCCATGGTGCCGGTGATGCTGCCCTTGTTGGACCAGAACCGGAGGGCGAAAGTATAGAAAAAATGGGTATGGGTTGGATTAGTTCTCACGGCAGTGGTAAGGCGGGTGATGCCATAACCAGTGGTATTGAAGGTGCCTGGAAGCCAAATCCAACCACTTGGGATAATGGCTATTTTGAAACTTTATTCAAATATGAATGGAAATTAAGTAAAAGTCCTGCCGGCGCACACCAATGGACACCAACAGATGAAAGTGCAGCCTCCACAGTAGTAGATGCTCACCATCCAAATAAATTTCATGCTCCTATGATGACGACCGCGGATTTAGCATTAAGAATGGATCCTGAGTATGAAAAAATCTCAAGAAAATTTTTAAACGATTTTGATGCTTTTGCAGATGCTTTTGCCAGAGCCTGGTATAAATTAACACATCGCGACATGGGTCCAATTTCTCGTTATTTAGGCGCAGAAGTGCCAAAAGAAGTTTTAATTTGGCAAGACCCTGTACCAGCCGGAAATAAAGATTTAAGTGATTCAGATATAGCAACATTAAAAGAAAAAATACTGACAAGTGGCTTATCTGTTTCTCAACTAGTTACTACAGCCTGGGCTTCAGCCTCTACATTCAGAGGTTCTGATAAACGTGGTGGTGCAAACGGTGCACGTATCCGCTTTGCTCCCCAAAATAATTGGGAAGTAAATAATCCTTCTCAATTACAAAGCGTTTTATCTGTATTAGAAAATATTCAAAAGGAATTTTCTAAACCGGTTTCATTAGCAGATTTAATTGTTTTAGGTGGGTGTGCTGCTATTGAAAAAGCAAGTGGCAATTCTGTAAAGGTTCCATTTACACCAGGAAGAGGAGATGCTACATTAGAACAAACTGATGTAGATTCGTTTGCTGTTTTAGAACCTATAGCAGATGGATTCAGAAATTATAAAAGTGCAAAATGTACTGCAGTTACAGAAGAAGTATTAATTGACAGAGCTCAACTATTAACTTTAACTGCTCCTGAAATGACTGTATTAATTGGTGGTTTAAGAGTTTTAAATACAAATTACGATGGATCTAAACATGGTGTATTTACAAACAATCCGGAGTCATTGAGTAATGATTTCTTTGTGAATTTATTAGATTTAGGTACTACCTGGAAACCAACGACTGATGCCGCAGAAATATTTGTTGGTTCTAATCGTTTAAGTGGCGAACCAAAATGGACAGCTACTCGTGCAGATCTTATTTTTGGATCAAATTCTGAATTACGTGCCATTGCAGAAATTTATGGTAGTAGCGATTCTAAAGAGAAGTTTTTAAAAGACTTTGTGGCAGCATGGACTAAAGTGATGAACTTAGACCGCTTTGATTTGGTGTAAGAGAATAAGGCTATTTTAGATAGTAAGGTTTCGAAAGTCAAGAAACTTAAAATCAGACCGTTCGGTGTAAAAGCTGAACGGTTTTTTTTATTTTACAATAATTAACAATATACAGTTAACCAAAAATTGGTATTATTTTTATATATTGTACTTGAATCATAATATATGAAAACAAAGAAAAAAATTGCGATTATTGGTGGTGGTGCATCTGGTGTTGGTTTAGCATGGTGTCTGACTTCTCAGTCAAAACCACTTCAAAAGTTTGATATTACCTTATTACATGATGAAGACGAATTAGGCGGTCATTCGCGTACCATTACAGTATGGTTTGATGATAACGGAAAAGGACATGCTACGCCACCACCTTTAGGAAAACAAGTTTATCCCGTTGATATTGGAGTACAATTTGTTTGTCCGTCGTTGTATCCAAATTTATATCAGCAATTAAAATTAGAAGGGTTTAAAAAAGACGTAAAACTCAAACGACACGAAGCTCTTAAAATTTCCGGTGCATTCAACGATAAAATTTGCTGGGGAAATTTTGATGAATACCAAACAGGTGAGCGCTTCGAAAATTGTTTTGATGCAATAACAAAAAAACATGCCGCTCAATTTGAATGCGATTTACACAGAGCACCTCTTGGTCGCATCAAAGGCAAGCGACTTTGGAACATGAAAGTTGGAGATTATCTTGCTATAGCAAATATTCCGAAAGACAGCAATTTTATTCGCTATTTATTGATTCCATATTTGTGCATCATCAATGGTTATGGCACGGAAGATTTATATGAAACAACATTCACTGATTTATTTCCAATTTTTACTCGATTACCTTTTATACAAGATGCCGGTCCTTATGGAAGCTTTTTAAAACCTGGTTATGGTTGGGACAGGTTTGAGGATGGTTCTACGGAATGGGTGTTGGCAATGGCACGATATGCAAGAGAAAAAGGTGCTTCTTTGAATACACATAGCACAGTAAAAAAAATAATTTCTCATGATGATGGTGCAACTGTAGAATGGGAACACAACCATCCTTTGCATGGTCTGCAATCTAAATCGGAAAAATTTGATTTAGTTGTCTGTACAACAGACATGACAACCAATCGTTATTTGCTAAATCACACGGAAAATAAATTCTGGAACGAACAAGCTAAATATATTGCACAAGAACGCTTTCGTTTAATTCCAGGTGTTTGTTACATTCATCAGGATGAAACATTATTAGCACCTTGCCTTTCTGACGGAAAAGAAGACGGACAGTTTACAGGTGCGTTTGCCTGGGGAGGCAATAGTCCTGAATCGCAGACCTATGATTTGCCATATGATTTGCGTGCAAGTTTTCAAACGTATTTCATGGATAATATTTTAGGCACGCCACATCGTTGTTATGTATCAATGTATGCAGAAGATGATATTGCAAAACGACCAAACCCGGAAACTGTTATTTTTAAACGCACATGGCGACATGGTCGTTGGGTAGCTTCTTTTTTCCGGCAAGGAAAAGAAGAATTGCATAAAATACAAGGCCTGGGAAATATTTATTTTGGCGGCAACAATACTACCATAGATTCTGAAGAAGGCGCGTTGCTTTCTGCCATGATTTTAGCAGAACGCATTGGTGAATACAAATATCCGTTTAAGAAATTATCCTTTCCCTATATGTTTTACCGCAACTTCAGAAAGATGATGCTTGCGTATTAATTGAAAAATTCAACTTATAGAATTTTTGTATCTTGTTGTATAAAACTATGCTATGGAAAACGCTGTATACATGTGGTACAAATATAATTTGAATGTGATTTGCGACAAATGCAATCATGCCATACCTTTTCAGTCATTCACCGGAAATCCTCATTGCGAAGAGTGTGGCACTACTTCTGATAAAACATGGACTGATGCAGTAATCTTTTCGGGGGTAAAAAAAGTAAAACAATACAAAGATGGCAGTACAAGCTTAGGTGGTTTCATGCAACTTCAAATGAATTATGAGGCAGTAGACAATATTGCTTGTTTTAACTGTCATCATACTTTGGAAAACCGTGAAGATTCTTTATCAAATAATATTGAATGTTCTCAATGCCATCAAAAAATTGAATGTACAATAATCAACGAAGATGATTTAAAAGACCTGGTTTTTTATTTTCATAAAAACAAGAAATCAAATCCTCAAGGAAATATAATTGCGGTACGTTGTGCTTCCTGTGGCGCACCACTACAAGCCGATAATACCAAGAACGAATACATCTGTAATTTTTGCAGCACGCTAAATATAATCCCACCTGCACTGCGTGCTAAAAAAGTATTAGATGATGTGTATGTAGGTTGGAACGGAAAGTTGTAAGTAAGTAAATACACTTACCTCAGCAACACCACAGAACCCATGATGGCTTTCTTACCTGTTTTCGGATCTTTCATACCTTCCCAGGCTTTCCCATCCGTAAAAATGGCACGTATCTTCCATACATATACATCTTGCGGCAAAATAGTGCCTTTCCATCTTCCATCCCAACCTTCAACCGGTTGGCCGTTTTCTAAAGCAGTACTTTCCCAAAGCAATTGTCCATAAGTAGAGAAAACCTCTACATGGTATTCTTTCATCGACAAACCTTTTGGTTTCCAGATGGCGGATTCACCCACTCCTACTTCCGGTGAAAATACATTTGGTACATACAACTGTCCGCTGTAATCAACGCCTATCGGATGTGAAACCGTATCTTTACATCCCTTACTACTTACGGTAAATAACGTTACCCTGTAAGGTCCTTCCCCATTATACTGATGTGTCCCCGGATCTTTTAATACTGATGTATCTCCATCACCAAACATCCAGAAAAAAGAAGTTCCGTTTACCGTTGTATTTGTAAATGCAACAGGTGCGTTAAAACCATTCCCGGTAAATTCATACAAAAAGGCGGCAATTGGTTTAGGGTAAATTTCCACAGCGGCTACTTTACTAATACTGTCTCTGCATTCTCCGTTGATAGCAGTTAATGTCACATTATAGATTCCGGCATTTGGATAAATATAACTTAATGCTCCTTCTGTAGAAGTTTCACCATTTCCCAAATACCACAAATAACTTGTACCATTAACAGAAGAATTTAAAAACACTGTAGGCTCCCGCTCACATTCAGTGGGATTTACCACACTAAATGCTGCGGTCGGTTTTACGGAAACTCTTACCTGTTTTGTAATAGAATCCACACATGGTCTGCTGTTTGCAACTATCAGTTTCACGTCATATACACCAATAGCATTATATATGTGTGTAGGGTTTGGTCTGGTGGAAGGTGTTGTGCCGTCTCCAAAATCCCAAACATAACTGTTACCATTGGTCGTTTTATTTACAAATTGTGCTGAAGTATTTACACATGGTGTAAGTACTTCAAAATCCGGTTTTGGTTTATCAAAAACATTAACTGTTGTTGTAAAAGAATCTCTGCCGCAAGAACCTATTGCAAGTAATTTTACTTTAAAAACACCGGCACTGTCATACTCATGTGAAACCTGGTCTGCATACGCTGATGATCCATCACCAAAATCCCAAATTATTTCTGCGCCCGGGGAAGAGATATTAAAGAAGTCAACTGTAAGTGGTTGACAGCCCTGATTTATATTGGTGAAAAACTTAGCAAAAACATCGTTCGATTTTACCGTTATATTTTTCTTAATACTATCTGACCCGCACACATTAGATACTTTTAAGCTGATGGTAAAAACAGAATCCCTGCGTGTCGTATTGGTATACGTTGGCGGTGTAGGGCTTTGCAAATTAGTGGTTTGTCCATTTCCAAAATTCCAAAGAAAATTAGTCGGCGAACCAAAAGAAGTGTTTGCCAGAACAGGAGTAAACGGAGAACATCCTATTGGCTGAATTCCAAAGTCTGCTTTTGGTGATGCTTTCACTTTCACAGTATCTGTATAAAAAGAAGGACCGCAAAAATAATCTGCTCTTAGTGTCACAAAATATAAGGTATCTTTCAATACAGGTTTTGGAAAAGAAAACTGTTGACTTACAGGTGTATTACTTTGAATGGTAGAAATTCCAAAATCCCATACATAGTTTGTTGCCGTATCGTGTCCCGGAGGAAAGCTAAATACCACATTGTTTCCGGTGCATGTTGTGTCCGGTGCAACCAAAAAAGATAGTGGTGGATTGGAAACTACTTTAATTGGAATTTTTATAGTGTCTTTACATTTATCGGGGGTTTCTGCATACAAGGTTACTATGTAATTTCCCACGTTAGTATATGTATGAGAAGGATTAATAATAATTGCATCCGGTGTTGCATCACCAAAATTCCAGATAGCTGCAGATATATTCCCTGAGATTGTTCCAAAATTAAACGGCTGGTTAACACATATTGTTGGTGGTGGAAGTGAAACATGTACACTGTCAAAAACAGTAACTTTTTTATAGGCAGTATCCTTACAGGAACCAGAAGTATCTGTATAAACATAGCCAATCTGATAATTGCCTGGAACAATTCCTGACGGATCAAATATTCCGGTTGATGTATTTACCACACCCGTTCCTGTCCAACTTCCGCCCGGGAAGAGCGGGTTGCCAATTAATTGTAACGTTCCGCTTCCTTTACAAATAGACTGGTCCGGACCGGCTGTTAGTCCAACAATTTCGGCTACTTTTATTTTAACAGTATCTGTTGTAGGACAGTTGCTGGTTGGATTCAAAACGTAAGCAATACTATATGTTCCGGCTAAAACTGTTGATGGAGTAAAAATACCAGTTACCGAATCTGTAATCCCGTTTCCACGCCAAACTCCGCCGGGTGGTACCGACGATAACCGAATGGGTGGATCAAATATACACATCCCGAAATCAGGTCCTGCATTGGGTCTGATATTATTATTTACTGTAATAAAATTTGTAGCAGTGGAGTCTCCACATTGCGCACTTATTTTTAAAGTTATAGGAAAAGTACCCGGATTATTATAGGTGATATTTCCGGGGTCTTCAGCTGATGAGGAGACTGGAATACCGCCAGTGAATGTCCAGGCAAAAATAGCATTGTTGTCGCCACCATTTGTGTAATTAAAATAATTTTTAGGATTAATTATAAAAGGAACAAAACATCCTTGCGGTATTTTTAATGTATCTATCGCAGGTTTTCCTTTTATCACTAATACACTATCCCAGGTATCCTGATTGCAACCACCTACTACCGTTAAACTGACGTTATAAGAACCTGATTTTGTAAAGCGAATCGTAACATCTTTTGTATTGGCGTTTCCAACAGCAAAGGAAGTTCCGGCAGACGGATTTACATTCCATATGTATTGTGTTATATCAGCAGGGTCAGTTGAGTTGTTAGTGATTGGTACATCTATAAAGCCGCTTGCAGGTATACACGAAGGTGATGCAAAAGCCGCCGCCGCTGTAACTTTATCAATTACAACGACCTTAAATGTGGTATCTTTTTCATTACAGGCACCTGTTACTTTTAATTTTAAAAAGTAGGTTCCCTTTGTAGTAAATGTTATATTTAAATCACTTTGTGTAGGAGTGCCTAAAGGTGTTCCTGTTGTAAAACCTGTTGCCGGTGTAACCGTCCATACTTTTGGTGGTATTCCGCATTGGTCATCTCTGCTAAACTGGTCAATATTTCTGTAAACATTCGGGTCGTTTAAACAAACCGTATCTCTGCCATCAATTACAGGCCTGATACTGTCTAATACAATAATACATTGACTTATATCTGTTACATCACATTCGTTAACAGCAAATAATCGTATTGAAAATTTATTGTCAGAATTACAATCTTTTGAAACAGTACCGCAACTTCCCTTTGTGAACGTATATTTTAATAATGCCGGTAAGTTTGAATTATCATAAATAGTATCCAACTCACCATTTACAAATACTTTATATAGTGTACTGGTGGAATTGACACCGGTTGTTTGTGCTAAATTTATAGGTAGTTCATAATTTGCGGGAATACAAACGGTGGGAGAGGATGCTGAAATAGAAATGGTTGGAGCTTTTCCTATCAATACATTATATGTTTTTGTCGCAACATTGCAAGGTGGCGGCGTATTTCCTGTTACGGTATAAGTTATCTTATAACTTCCAGGTGCATAATTATGAGATAATGGACTGTTAAATGTAGTGGTATTTACAACAGGACTACCGTCTCCCCAGTTAATTGTATAATTAGTATTTATCGCTAATGTATTTGATACATTCGTAATATTTATATTTTGCGGAGTAACTGCATTACAAAAAACGAAATTATTAGTTTCCTTTAATTCTGGATCCGGTGATGGATTTACAGTAATTGTTTTTCCTCCGTTGCACGGAACTGTAGGCGTTGGATTTAAATCACTATTACTTTCAGCGAGTAATATTTTATACTGCTGTACAACTGTACTTCCTCTGAAAGTAATTTTTATAGTGTTGTCTTTTGTCGCATCATACGGTAATAATACAGTGTAATCAGCCGGAGAGGTTGCTATGGAGCCGAAAGGGAAAACGCCTTTATACACAATAATATTATGATACTTTGCATACGGTTGTGCTAATTGAACTGTTACTACTTCTCCTGCACAAACTGTAGTTTTGTCTATACTGAAATCACAAATGGCCTTACTGTTTTTAATACCAAGTAAAAACAATAGAAAGATGAATATTTGTAATCTTTGTTTCATTCGTTCTTTATAAAGTTAAAACAATTTAACCGCATTCTTTCCCGGAAAATCATAACAATCAATCTTCTTTCCTTTTTTCTTTTTAGGTTGGAAGATAGCTACATTATTGAAATTCATGCGTATTGTTATTTCATGTTGTCCTCGGCTTTTTGAGGTAACACCGGTAAAGTCTAACTGATAGCTATAACCTACATTCATCGTCATAAAATCATCCTTTCCTAAGTCCCAATCGATACCCCCTACGAATATCAAACCTTGTGTACTGTTATTGCTAAATTTATTTAACTGATACATCACACCAGCGTATACTGGTTTAAACGTAGCAAACATACCTGCATTGTATACCTGCAGTTTTTCCTGATAATCAAACTTAAAAACAGGAGATACATAAAAATCTACATTTCGTTTATACTTTCCTCGAGATACTGGAAATATTGCACCGTAGGTTACTGTAAATCGCATTGGTATTTTTGTAGAAATATTTTGAAAAGATTCGTCTGGTCGTGTTAAATGATGAACGGCAAAACCTAGTGAATTATGTACCGGATGTTTATGTATATCATATCGGAAACGCAACAATAACCCTGCATCTAAATCAAACATATTTACTTTGCGCAATACAATGTTTGCGCTCGAACCACCGGGTACCACACCCACCTCAGGATCTAATTCATCTGTAAAAATCAGTCGGCTTCTATCTAAAGATTTGTTTAAAAACCCTGCGTTTAATCCAATATGTAAGTTGATATTTTTTGAAATCTTTGCAATGTATGCATACGATGCAGAAACATAATTAGTTTGCAATGTTTTTGCCTCCACATTTCTGTAAGCGGTCACACCAAATCCCGATGACGCTCTTGCAGATTGTACATCCGCTGCAATACCATACGTATTGAAACCACCGGGTACATAGTTCCATTGATTTTTATAAATCATTGCTACATTTAAGCCCCTTTCCGAGCCTGTTGCCGCTGGATTTAAGTAGGTTCTGAATTGATAAAACTGGGCAAAAGTAGGGTCTTGTGCCTTTGACAAACTAATAGTTATTAATATAAGCAATAAGCTTAAAAGAAATCTCGGTAATAAATATTTCATTCCTATAGTTGTAACGGCTACCTCTATCTGTCTAACACAGCATGATTTGTGGTGCTAAAATAAGACAAATAGTTCACATCTTCTCTTTTTGCATAGTTAAAAGTTTGGAAATCTGTATATTTGTAAAAACAAACCTATGCTTTTATCATTTTTTATAACAGAGGAAGGAATGCCGTTTTTCGGCAATAACTTAAACATTATACATCTCCATTTTATTTTTGCTGTTTTGTTTTTAATTTCCTATTCTGTTAAATCCTTGTTGTTTTTATTTGGCAATAAAGAAACCTTTCTGGTTTACAAGAAGAAAACCCTTTTAGTAGAAACATTATTTTCCGTAGGGTTTTTAATTTTTGGATTTTGGATATTTATTTTCCATATCCGAAGTGGTAATTATGCAAATATGCACTGGCTTGACCCTAAAATTACATTAGCATTATTGGCTATTCCTCTAGGAATTATTGGTTTCAAAAAAGAAAATAAAATAATGGTGACAACATCGCTTGCTTTTTTTATTGTCGCATTAATTATAGGATTAATGCACTATCAGTAATATATTTGCATAGCTAAAAATTATACCATGAAAAAAATATATACCCTTTTCGTTTTAGTAGTCTTTACTTTTTTATCTGTTTATGCTAATAAAACATTGAACCTTTCTGTTAAAGGGATGCACTGTGGCGGTTGCGAAATGAAATTCAAATCGGCGGCATCCGATATCGAAGGCATCAAAGAAGTAAGTTCAGTTAGCGCATCCAACAGTAATGCGGTTATCATCTACGATGAAAAAACCACTACGGAAGAAAAAGTCATCAAAGCTTTGGCAGAGCAAACAGGTTACACCGTTTCAGCTGTCAGTGGCACTACAACGGCAACAGGAAAGCCGGCAGGTTGTTGCATGGCCGGACAAAGTAATCCTTCCTGCAAGGATAAGGATAAGGCAAAATGTGCCAAAACTAAATGTGATAAACCAAAAACGGAGTAAAAAACACAAGTTTTCATAAAATAAAGACCAAATAGTCATTAAAAACTGTTTGGTCTTTTGTTTTTTATGTTAACAATTCCTTGATTTGTTAATAATTGTAAAACTTTGTTGTACTTTTGCACCGCTTTAAAAATCAAATTATTATATGAACAATTTATTTTATTTAGTTCCTTTATTTGGAGTTTTTGGATTACTGATTACCGCATTAAAATATGCCTGGGTAAAAAAACAAGATGCCGGTGATGCTAATATGCAGGAGTTGGCGGGTTACATAGCAAACGGTGCTATAGCCTTCTTAAAAGCCGAATGGAAAATCTTAACTTATTTCGGCATAATTGCTGCCATCTTATTAGCTGTTTTAGGCTGGAAAGGTGGTGAGGAATCTTCCCCAATTATTGCTGTTGCATTTATTATCGGTGCTGTTTTCTCTGCATTTGCAGGTTATGTTGGTATGAAAGTAGCCACATTGGCAAACGTTCGTACAACGCAGGCAGCTCGTACAAGCTTGGCGCAAGCATTAAAAGTTTCTTTTACCGGTGGTTCGGTGATGGGTTTAGGGGTTGCCGGTTTGGCTGTTTTTGGCTTAGGTGGTTTGTTTATTGTATTCTATACTATTTTTCACGGAAGCTTGGATCCTGCTAATGTAAAAAGAGCTATCGAAGTATTGACTGGTTTTTCTTTAGGTGCTGAGTCTATTGCATTGTTTGCACGTGTTGGTGGTGGTATCTATACAAAAGCTGCTGATGTGGGTGCTGACTTAGTTGGAAAAGTAGAAGCTGGTATTCCTGAGGATGATGTTAGAAATCCGGCAACGATTGCAGATAATGTGGGTGACAATGTGGGTGATGTAGCCGGCATGGGTGCTGACTTATTTGGTTCTTATGTAGCAACCGTATTGGCAACAATGGTATTGGGACAAGAAACAAAATCTTTAGACAGTTTTGGTGGTTTGGCTCCAATCTTATTACCAATGGTAATTGCAGGTGTTGGTATAGTATTCTCTTGGATAGGAACTTTCTTTGTTTCTGTAAAAGATGATAAAGGTGATGTACAGGCTGCGTTAAACTTAGGAAACTGGGGTTCAATCGTATTGACCGGTATTGCATCTTTCTTCTTAGTAAAATACATTTTACCTGAAACGATGGAGTTACGTGGTATCGTATTTACATCAACAGGTGTTTTCGGTGCTATCATCGTAGGTTTGGTAGTTGGTGCGTTAATGTCAATTATAACAGAATACTATACCGCTATGGGCAAACGTCCGGTAATGTCTATCGTTCGTCAATCTTCAACAGGTCACGCTACTAACATCATCGGTGGTTTAGCTATCGGTATGGAATCTACAGTATTACCTATTTTGGTTTTAGCGGCTGGTATTGTTGGTTCTTATGTTTGTGCAGGTTTATATGGCGTAGCTATCGCTGCTGCAGGCATGATGGCAACCACTGCAATGCAATTAGCAATCGATGCATTTGGTCCTATTGCAGATAACGCAGGTGGTATCGCGGAGATGAGCCAGTTACCGGAAGAAGTACGTGGCAGAACAGATATTTTGGATGCCGTAGGTAACACGACCGCTGCAACAGGTAAAGGTTTCGCCATTGCATCTGCGGCATTAACGTCATTAGCATTATTTGCTGCTTTTGTAGGAGTTTCCGGTATTTCTGCTATCGATATTTACAAAGCTCCTGTTTTAGCAGGTTTGTTCGTTGGCGGTATGATTCCGTTTATTTTCTCTGCATTAGCCATCTCCGCGGTGGGTCGTGCTGCAATGGATATGGTAAACGAAGTACGCCGTCAGTTCAGAGAAATTCCCGGTATCATGGAATATAAAGCAAAACCTGAATACGAAAAATGTGTTGCTATTTCTACAGAAGCTTCTATTCGTGAGATGATGTTGCCCGGTGCTATTGCTTTAATTACACCAATTGTTATCGGTTTCTTATTTGGTCCTGAAGTATTAGGTGGTTTATTGGCAGGTGTTACGGTTTCGGGTGTATTGATGGGTATGTTCCAGTCAAATGCAGGAGGTGCCTGGGATAATGCTAAAAAGTCTTTTGAGAAAGGCGTGGAAATCAACGGCGAGATTTTCTACAAAAAATCTGAGCCACATAAAGCTGCGGTAACAGGTGATACCGTTGGTGATCCGTTCAAAGATACATCTGGCCCGTCCATGAATATCTTAATTAAATTGATGTCTATCGTTTCTTTAGTAATTGCACCTTATTTATCATTAAATGGAATTCTTCATCTTGGAGGAAATGATGCAAAAGCGTCTACCTGCCAGGAAATGAAAGCTGAAGCATGCGCCGATAAAATGGAAAAATGCGAAGCAGGTAAAAACTGTACGTACTTAGTAGATACAACTTATACAGATTCATTAGGTCATACTATTGTTGAGAAAAAATGCATTGTAACAAAGGGTGATGGTAAAACATGTTGTATGGATAAAGAAGTATCAAAAAAAGAATGTTGTGAGAAAAAAGTTGAAGTAGAAAAAGAAATTAAAAAATAAACTTTCTTTCTCTTGATATAAAAAAGCTCCGAATTGTTCGGAGCTTTTTTTATAGCTATTATCAAATAAACCTAATCCATTTTACGTATTACATACATGAAACTGCTTTGTGTGATTCTTTTTTTACCCATCTTTGTATTTCCCCGCGAAAATAAATTCTTAAAAAAGTTTACAGATTATAATAAGAAATCTTACTATGCTGAAAGTGTTTACAAAGAACATTCCTGGCAAACATTTTATGCATTAAATGATGTTCATCAAACAATACAAACGGACAGCATTGATTTACACCTCTTAAATGCATGCTTGTTTTTTGCCACCAATAAATTACGGGCAATGTATAAGTTACCTGCATTTACAATGGATATTCGTTTGAAAAATGCTGCCTCCATACACAGTTATCAAATGAGCATGCATCATTTTTTTTCTCACGATAATCCGTATGTCGATGCAATCAAAACTTGTAATGACAGATTAAAAATATGTGGCATACAGCCTGTTAGAGGAAGTGCAGAAAACTGTCATAAAGCTATTGTCAACGATAACAGCCTTACTTATATTGAATTGGCTCAGGAAGTTATCGAGTCCTTTTTCCAATCTCCGGGACATAAAAAAAATCTTATGTATCAAGCATTTAAGTATGTCGCCTGTGGCGTTGCTTATGATTTTGAAGATGATGAAGAGGTATACCTTTTAGTGACACAGGACTTTTATTAATTCATTTTATATTTTGGTACAATATTTGAACTTTTTAAGCGTTTTTAACATTAATCCTGTTAAAGAATCTTATTTAGAATTGAAATAAATTATATAACTTTATACAATGCGAGTACTAATAAGCCTGTTTCTCTTTTGTTTTAGTATTTCTACATTTGCATTGCAAAGCATCAATGGTATTGAAAAATATAAACCTAAAAACTACGGGACACCCTGTGTGCAGGCTTTATTAAATAAAGAACCCCTAAATTCCGGTTCATTTTTAACTAAAAACACAAAGGGAATTTTAACAGTTACAAAAGATAACAAAACTAAAATTCTGTTTAATATTACCTTGAAATCCAATATCGGAAAAAAAGATGAGCCGCCTGTTTATTTACGTTTCATCAAACAAAAACAACTCAACATATCCGAGATTTTGGAGTATGCAGAAGAAGGTGATGAAATTTACATTGAAGAATTTGTGCCTTCCTTAAACAAAGTAGATTTAAGTTGCTCCCCGGCTAGCATTACAGTGATAGAGAATCTGTAATTCGTTTTCATTTAATTACTTTATAAAGTATCTTTGCAGCGCAATGGATTTGCAGCAACTGTTATTCCTGTTTCGTGATGACAAACGAACTCAGGAGCTCCTTCAACATCTTCAATCTCCGCAAGCAAGAGTCTTGTTGCGAGGAACTATTGGCTCTTCCGTAAATTTCATCACTGCATCCGTCTTTTTACAATCCAATTTTACACAATTAATCATTGCTACTGATGCTGATGATGCGCAATACATTCAAAACGATTTGCAAAATTTGTTAGAGAAAAAAGAAATCCTTTTTCTGCCTTCTTCTTACAAAAAACAAAATTCGTTTTCCGAGCAAAACAACCACAATATTTTATTGCGCGCGCAAACCTTAAATGCATTGCTGAATGCAAAAAAAGGCGGCGATATCATTGTTACATTTCCGGAAGCCTTGCAGGAATTGTTGGTACGAAAAGAAAAACTAATTGAAAATACGTTGTTCTTAAAAACCGGTGAAAAAATCGACATTGATTTTATGCTGGATTTATTGATAGAATACGGTTTTAACAGAACTGATTTTGTGTATGAACCTGGTGAGTTTTCTATTCGAGGAGGCATTATCGATGTGTTTTCTTTTGGCAATGAATTACCGTACCGCATCGAGTTGTTTGATGATGAAGTGGAAAGCTTGCG
>DAORIK010000004.1:33639-51450 GCA_035438465.1 Chitinophagales bacterium
GGTAACAAAAGTTTGTTTAATGCTGTTGAAATTGAATACCATCAACAACCACAACCATCTTTCAATCGCAATTTTGATTTATTAATTCAGGATTTGCAGCAACATCAAAAAAATCATTTCCAGGCTTTTTTGTTTTCTGAGAACGCGAGACAAATTGAACGCTTCCACCATATTTTTGAAGACAAAAAAGCGAACGTAAAATTTCATCCTTGCTATATAGATTTGTCACAGGGTTTTATTGACAAAGACTTAGAAATTGTTTGTTATACTGACCATCAGATTTTTGATCGCTATCATAAATACAAAACGAAAGTTGGTTATAACAGAAACAAAGCAATTACCATTCGTCAGTTGAAAGACTTAAATCCGGGTGATTATGTAACGCATATTGATCATGGCGTTGGAAAATTTTCAGGATTGGAAAAAGTGACGGTCAATGGACAATCACAGGAAATGGTGCGCCTGATTTATAAAGACAATGATTTGTTGTATGTCAACATCAACTCTTTACATAAAATTTCCAAATACACAGGAAAAGATGGACATGAACCTAAAATAAATAAATTAGGAAGTGATGCCTGGACGAATCTTAAAAATAAGACCAAGAAAAAAATAAAAGATATCGCTGCGGAATTGATAAAGTTGTATGCACAGCGAAAAGTAGCAAAAGGTTTTGCTTTTAACAGAGATACATATTTGCAGGATGAGTTGGAAGCGAGTTTTATGTATGAAGATACGCCTGACCAAACCAAGGCAACGGCTGATGTGAAAGCAGATATGGAAAAACCGCATCCTATGGACAGGTTGATTTGTGGTGATGTTGGTTTTGGAAAAACAGAAATTGCGATTCGTGCTGCGTACAAAGCAGTAACCGACAGAAAACAAGTGGCGGTATTGGTACCAACTACTATCTTAGCCTGGCAGCATTTTAAAACTTTTTCTTCGCGTTTAAAAGAACAAGGTGTGGTCGTAGATTTTCTGAATCGTTTTAAATCTGCGAAAGAAAAAAAGGAAACTTTAGAAAAAGCGAAAGAAGGAAAAGTTGATATTCTGATTGGAACACATGCAATTTTAAACAAAGAGTTATTGTTTAAAGATTTAGGTTTATTGGTAATAGATGAAGAACAAAAATTTGGTGTTTCAGCCAAAGAAAAATTACGTCATTTAGCACACAATGTAGATACGCTGACCTTAACAGCAACGCCCATTCCACGAACATTGAAATTTTCTTTAATGGGTGCACGTGATTTATCCAACATCATGACACCACCCAGCAATCGTATTCCCATTACCACAGAAGTTCAGGTATTTGATGTAAAAAATATCAAGGAAATTATTGAGTTTGAAGTGTATCGTGGCGGACAGGTTTACTTTGTGCATAATCGAGTGAAAGATTTGCCGGAACTGGAAACCGTACTGCGAAAATTATGTCCTGATGTAAGCATTAAAACAGCACATGGACAACTGGAAGGCGACCAACTGGAAGATATTATGTTGCAGTTTATCAATGGTGAATTTGATGTATTACTTTCTACCAATATCGTGGAAAGTGGGTTAGATATTCCGAACGCAAACACCATCATCATCAACAATGCGCATCATTTTGGCTTGAGCGATTTACATCAATTACGTGGCCGTGTCGGCCGTTCTAATAAAAAAGCATTTTGTTATTTATTATCCCCACCAAAATCTACGTTGACGGATGAAGCGCGCAAACGCTTGCAAACACTGGAAGAATTTTCGGATTTGGGTTCCGGTTTCCAAATCGCATTGCGCGATATGGATATACGCGGTGCCGGCAATTTATTAGGTGGTGAGCAAAGTGGTTTTATTACCGATATCGGTTTTGAAATGTATCACAAAATTTTAGATGAAGCGATACAGGAATTAAAATATACAGATTTCAAAGAAGTGTTCAAAGAGCAAATTGAAGAACAAAAACAGTTTGTATATGATTGCACGATTGATACCGATGTAGAAATGCTGATTCCTTTGGAATATGTGCAAAATACGGAAGAGCGTTTGCGTTTATACACCGAATTAGATGCGATTGAAAACGAAGAAAATTTGGAAAAGTTCGCTAAGAAAATAGAAGATAGATTTGGTAAGCTGCCCAAACAAATCAATGAACTGTTTGATGGTTTACGTATTCGATGGATTGCGAAGAAAATTGGATTCGAGCGTATCATTTTAAAGAATGGAAAACTGCGTTGTTACTTTTTAGACAATCCAAAATCGCCGTATTATGAAAGTCCTTATTTTCCAAAAGTGATGGAACACATTCAGAATTCCAAAAAGAAATGCAACTTAAAACAAAGTGGTAATAGCTTGATTTTGGTGTACGACAATATCAAAACCATGAACCAGACAGAAATTATTTTTAAAGAAATTGATGAGAAGGTTTTTGGTTTATAAAATAATTTTTGTTTATCTTGAACTAAATTAAAATATTATGCTCAATAAATACAGTACAGATTACGGCTTACTAATCATACGCGTAGGTATTGGAATTTTATTTTTAATATTTGGCTGGCCAAAAATTTCAGGCGGTCCGGAAATGTGGAAAGGTATTGGAGCTTCCATGGCAAACATACATATTACATTTGCTCCAACTTTCTGGGGTTTTATGGCAGCATTTGCAGAATTTGGCGGTGGCATTTGTTTAATTCTTGGTTTTCTGTTTCGTCCCGCATTGGCAATGCTTATTTTCACCATGTTTATTGCTGCCTTATTTCATTATAAAAACGGTGACGGATTTAATGGATACAATCACGCATTAGAATGCGGTATTATCTTTCTTGGTTTGTTTATTGCCGGCCCGGGTAAATTAGCATTAAAAATTACGCGCAGGTAATTTTAACTTTTCGATACAGAATAAATTATTCCGATTATTGCAAGCACTGCAATTACAGCTAATGCTATTTTAATGGCACTGTATGGGCGTTGACCCTGCACTTCTCCTGTTCTTCCGTTTATTATAAAACGATATACTTTCGATTTATATCCATAGGCACTTATCCAAATAGGCAGTAAAATATGTTTAAACGTTACATCGCGATAAACTACATGCATTTGATTGATGCGTTGTTCATCACCACCTATTTGCTGGCGTATCGTTGTTTTAATCATGTCTTCCATCACAGCTTTCGCTGTATCAAATCCTTTTTGTACATCTGTCTGATAGCATTCCGTTTGAAAACCACTTATAAAGCCTTCGTTATACGGAGTTAAGTTATTTAAATCCCATGGTTCCAGTGCACGCGTTACATTATCCGGCAAAGATTGACTGGCCAGCACACAAACATCATCAAAAGAATTTTGCACCGTACCGCTTCGGTCATACCATTTTGTATGTCTTGTTCTGTTTTTTCCGGAACCTGTATAATAATATTCACCTCGCTCACCCTGATAATCTGTTGTAGTATTGCTGTCGTATGTCCAGTAAGGCATATATAGTCCTTTTAATTTTTCATTCAGGGCAGCATATTTCTTTAAATCGTTCGGCGCAAACCACAATCCATTCAGCCATTTGATAAATATATCATGCGCGTTTTTATTGTCCACTTTAAATGGCAATAAATATTTTGGTTTTATGATAGTAGAAGTAGTACCGCCTTGTATCACCAGTGGAGAAGCGCAAAATGCACAATTATCGCTGGTAAGATTTGGCTTTAAGGTAGTAGTAGCACCGCAGTTGTTACACTTAACCGTACTTACTGTTTGCTTTTCTTCCTGATTAATTTTATTGGAAATAAAGTCCTGGTATTTTATTTCTTCCACTTCATTATTAGTTGAAGCAGATAAAATCTCATTTTGAGCACCACAATATTTACAGGCTAATTTTTGTGCGCCCGGTTCATATTGCAACAAAGCACCACAATCTTTGCAGTTCAGCTCATTGCTGATGTTTTGATTTTTTTCTGTGAAATAGTCGCTCATAATGTTTTGGTTTTATGGTTAAAAGTAAAAAGACTTTGAAAGTTTTAAAAACTTTCAAAGTCTGTATGAAAAATCAAAAATCATAATTCTATAACGGTGGTGGTGCAATTGGTGGCGGAACCGAATTTAATATTGCCGTTAATTCAGGCAATGTTGATGCTGCTGACCATGCTGCCATACCGGCTTTCCATACCAGCGTATCCCCTTTTAACTGACCGCTTTGTGCCATTTGTGTTAATGCCGGTACATCATACGGACCTGTTTGTGCGCCATTTACTGCCACAAAAATTTGCATGACAGGTGGTGGCACTGCACCGCCGCCCTGTGTGCCTGCTATGCCGCCCTGCATAATGCCTCCTAAGCCTACACCAACAAATGCACCAGCCATTCCGCCGCCATTTTCTGCCGCTTTTTCAATGCCTTGTGCTGTTTTCCATTGTGTCAGCTTTTGCATATCAATTTTATCTAAACGAGAAAGTTCGAAAATTTCTTTTTTCACTTCGTCAGGCATCGAAATATTTTCTACCAACAGAGAGGTTACCTTTAATCCGTATTGGTCGAAATCATCTGATAATTTTTCCGCACCAAATTTGGAGAATTCGTCTAAGTTGGACGCAAACTCTTCAATTTTTAATTTGCTTTCGGCAATGGCGTCTGTCAGTTTGGTTACAACTAACGTTCGCAGTTGGCTTGCTATTTCCTCAGTAGTAAACTGACCATCGGTTCCAACAATTTCTTTCATGAATTTTCCGGCATCTGTGACGCGGAAAGAAAAATTACCGAAGGCGCGAATTTCTATCATACCAAAACGCGGATCGTTTAAAGTTATCGGGTTTTTAGTGCCCCATTTCTGATCTGTAAATTGTTTTGTATTTACATAAAAGATGTCTACTTTAAACGGAGAATTAAATCCGTATTTCCAACCTTTAAGGGTTGTTAAAATGGGCATATTGGCAGTAGTTAGTTCATATCTGCCCGGTTGATATACATCTGCCAGTTTTCCTTCATTCAAAAAAACAGCAACTTGCGATTCACGAACGGTAAGTTGTGCGCCTGTTTTTATTTCATTTTGAAAACGAGGAAATTTCCATACTATGGTGTCTTGTGTGTTGTCGGTCCATTCGATAATGTCAATGAACTCATTTTTAAAAGTGTCTAACAGTCCCATGATTTTTTGGTTTTAATCTGATACAATTTATTAAAATAATCTCGTTAAAGAAATACTATAACCGATTTTTTTCGTTAAAAGTTCCAAATTTACTTTCCACGCAATGTATTTAGAAAACAAATTCTTTCCATTTCAGGCTGTCGGGATATATAATATGCTGATTTTTTGTGCGACTCCTGAAGGTAATATGATATCCCCATTTTTCTAATTTGAAATCATAGTTAGGTGTTGATGTATCTTGTGCACCAATTGCATTGCGCCAAAACCATGATCCATATTGACTAAAGTCCACATATAATGTAGAGTCATTTTCTTTCTTCACTTTCAATCCGTCTTCAAAACTATTTTGGTTAAATTGTACCACTTCTTTCATGTATTCTGATGTATTGCGTTTGGCTCTGTATTTTAATGCCATCTGCAACCCTGAATAATTATCAAAAGTACGCATACTGTAAATGCCTTTATAATTATCAGGAACACCTAAAATAAATACAGAATCTGTTGGTTTGAAATTAAAATTATAGTTCTCTAAATATTGGTGCATCATTTGTTCTGAGCGCCTCCAGTAATTTATCATCTTTGCTAAATAAAAAATGTTTGCCAATATTATGCCTAATAAAATTATTTTTAAAAAGTAAAACCTGTTATTGAATAATAAAACTGCAATGAATGCAAAAATAAAGAAAGAGGAAATATATCCCAATCTGTCGCCTTCTACATACAACAATGTAGAAAAATACAATTGTATTACCGGCGCTTGTGCCATAAAATACAATAACAATAAAAGGAGTAATATGCCGTAATTATTGTTTCCCTTTTTGTACCGGTAAAGTGCATAAAAACAAAATAACAACAGAAAGCATGTCAGTATAAAAAAGACAAACGGAAGTTCTAAATAATGATATATTTTTTGCTGGGTGTCAAAATCAAATTGTCTCAGCAGAAAAATATGTTTGAAAAAATAAGCATAAAACTTTGCTCCTGTTTCTATCGAAATAAAATGATTAAAAGCGCTGCTTCCATAATGTGTAATCCATTGTCCGTTTACTATCTTACTCAATAAAAAAAATCCGGCAATTGAAATAAAAGCAGGTATCGTAAAATAAAAAAGGGTGGAATATTTAATGGAAGCTTTGTTTCCAATTTTTAAAAAAATAAACATTGCAATTATTATTACGGGAATTATTACGGCCTGTTCTATTGAAAACAAGGCAATTAAAAACAACAACCATGCAAAACAAGGATATAAAAACGATTGCTTTATTTCTTCATTTAAAAACAATAAAATGATTGCAAATAAACAGATTTGTACTACGATATATTGTATGCAAACCCTCCAGACAAGCGTCTCTGTCTGGTAGGGTGAAATTAAAAATAATCCGGCTGATATAAACGCAATAAGATGTGCATTTTTTATTTCAAACTTATTAAATAATTTTACTAATACGCAAAAACCCAAATAGCCCGCAAGAGCATGCATGCTGCTATATAAAAACCACCACAGCCAATGGCCAGACCCAACCGTTTTAAATAACGTATATGAAAAAGCATGTTGTAAATACCTGAAATTTTTTAGTCCGGCACAATCTGAATAATGAATAAATCCGCATTTCTCATAATTCTGTTCAAAGTCGATATAATCGGTTACAAAACCTGCCTTTCTGCAAAACCAATAAACGAAACAAGTTGTTATCGTATAAAAGATAAAAACATACTTTTTATTTTTTACTATGTCGTTGAGCCTATCAATAAATTGCTCCATTTAAAATAGCTTTTTATTTTATGGCAAGTTACGATTTAGTTATGCAAATACTTTTCTACATTTGTAAAAATATACATAATGAAAACAACTCCACTAACAGATACACATATTGCGTTGGGCGCGAAAATGGTTGACTTTGCAGGTTTTTATATGCCGGTGCGTTACACCTCCGATTTAGATGAACATCATTGCGTGCGTAATGCCGTTGGTATGTTCGACGTATCGCATATGGGTGAGTTTATTCTGAAGGGTGAAAATGCGCTTGCACTTCTGCAAAAAATTGTATCAAATGATGTATCTAAATTAGAAAAAGGACAAGCAATGTACGGGTACCTGCCAAATGAAACAGGTGGTATCGTAGATGATTTACTGGTGTATGCATTAGAGGATGGAAATTATATGTGCGTCGTAAATGCAGGAAACATTGACAAAGACTGGGCCTGGTTTACTAAACACAATACTGATAATGTGGAAATGCACAACATTTCAGACAACACGGCGCTCTTGGCTGTTCAGGGACCAAAAGCTGCTGATGCTTTGCAATCATTAACGGATATAGGTTTATCTTCTATTCCATATTATCGTTTTAAAAGAGGAAATTTTGCCGGTGTTGAAAATGTGATTATTTCGGCAACAGGTTATACAGGTGCAGGTGGTTTTGAATTGTATTTTAACAAAGTACACGCTGTAGATATCTGGACAAAAATTTTAGAAGCAGGTAAGCCATACGGTTTGCAACCAATTGGTTTAGGTGCACGCGATACTTTGCGTTTGGAAAAGGGTTTTTGTTTGTATGGAAATGATATTGATGATACCACTTCGCCTTTAGAAGCCGGATTAGGCTGGGTAACCAAATTCAATAAAGATTTTATTGCAAAAGACATTTTACTGCAACAAAAAGCGGAAGGATTAAAACACAAATTAGTTGGTTTTATAATGATTGACAGAGGAATTCCGCGTGGTCATTATCTTATAAAAGATGCAAATGGAAACGAGATTGGTCATGTAACATCCGGCACACAATCACCTTCACTTGGATATGGTGTTGGTTTGGGTTATGTAGATACCATTTTCAGTGCCGTTGACACAGAAATTTATATAGATATTCGCGGGAAATTACTAAAAGCGAAAGTAGTGAAATTGCCTTTTTTGTAATGTTTCCAGACCGTAATACAAAGAAAATAAGACGCAATGTTTTATAAGAAAATTTTTATTTGCCGGTGGTTTTTATTGGGAAGTATTTTATTTTTTATTTCTTGTTCCAAGGTAAATAATACAAATCCTTATGAAGTATTACAGGAAACCTATGTTAGCCACCGCTACAAAGATAAACTGACCACTACACAATTGGTTTCAAAATTGAGTTCATTTGTTTCCAATGCAGATAGCTTTGTACATCCAAAATATGATGTAACGGTTTACCGCGTTTTTTATAAAACTCACGATTATCAAAACAAGGAGATTATTGCAAGCGGCTTAATTTATTTTCCTGAAATCAGAAACTATTTTTTGCCGGTGATTTGTTATCAGCACGGCACCGCCATAAAAAAAACAGAAGTGCCGTCTGTTAGTGCTGATTTAGGATATTACGTTCCATTCATTATTGCCAGCGAAACAGGTGCTTTAGTATGTGCCGCCGATTATATTGGTTTAGGTTTCAGCGAAGGCACTCATCATTTTTACGAACCAACGGAAGAAGCAAATGCAGTGGTGGATATGTTAGGCAGCGTACAAATCTTATTAAACAAAATTAACCGACCACTAGTATTTAACTATGATGTTTTTTTATTTGGATATTCTCAAGGTGGCCATGCTACATTAGCCGCGCAACGAAAATTAGAAACAAAATACTCCTATCAGTTTCATTTAAAAGCAAGCGCACCCATGGCGAGCTGGTTTTCATTGGAAAAATCAGGACAACTAAATGTACTGAAAGATTCTGTTGATTATACTTTTTCCGGCGCCTATGCTTTTCTTGTAAACAGCATACAAACTACACAACAAATTTTTCCATCGTATGCTACTGTTTTTGTTTCTCCGTATGATTCTTTGACAAATGTTTTATTTGATGGTGAGTCTGGAATTAGTTTAGTAAATTCTCTGTTTCCGGCAAAATTCTATAATACATTACAGCCTGACTTCAGGAGTGATTTAAAAACCAATCCGAATAGCACTTTTTTGCAGGCTGTAAAAAAATATGATGTCATTAATGACTGGGTTCCAAAATCACCTACGCATTTTTATCATAGTGTAAGTGATGAAGTGGCATTTTATGATAACAGTGAAATTGCATTTAATACATTTAAACAAAAAGGAGGTAATGTTGAATTAATCAACCTGGGAGATGCATCTCATTTTGAAGGCAATGTACTTGGAATTGAAAAAGTGCGGGAATGGTTTTACCCGCAGATAAAAATCACGCCCTATTAGTTAATTCACGCTATTTAACATCTCTGTTTAAACATCTTATCTTTTTGTTTGTTAATTTGATGTATGTTTTTTTATGAACACAAAAGGTATTTACTGACAGTTCTGTTTTTTACACTTTATATATTTACGAACGCTCAAACAAATTTGCCTGTTTTTGATTTTGCACAATATGAAAAACGCGTGCTGCAACAAAACGACACATTATATGTCGTTAATTTTTGGGCGACATGGTGTAAACCTTGTGTAGAAGAGTTGCCATTTTTTGAAAAGGCTAAACAAACATTTTCAAAACAGATGGTGAAATTCATTTTGGTGAGTCAGGATGCTAAAGCACGTTCGTCTTATGCAGCTGACTTTCTTAAAAAAAATAATTATACGTCGGAATCTTTTATTTTGTCGGCAGGAAACCCAAATGTATGGATTGATAAAATTGATACCAGTTGGTCCGGTTTAATTCCTATGACTGTTTTTTATAAAGCCGGGAAAAAAGTCTATTTTCACGAAAGTGATTATGCTACTTATGAAGAATTAGAAAAGATTATTCACTCAAAATTATAAGTATGAAAAAATTATTTTATTTATTATTTACGTTGTTTGCTTTTTCTTTTAATACAAAAGCACATGAAGGACTACACACAGGTCAGGTTGCTTCTGATTTTAAATTAAAAAATATTGACGGCAAGATGGTATCTATGGCCGATTATAAAAATGCAAAAGGTTTTATTGTAACATTTACCTGTAACCATTGTCCGTATGCGAAAGCGTATGAAGACAGAATTATTGCACTGAATAATAAATATGCAGCCAAGGGGTATCCTGTAATCGCTATTAATCCGAACGATGCGGTACAATATCCGGAAGATGATTTTAGCAGCATGAAACTGCGCGCAAAAGAAAAGAATTTTACTTTTCCGTATCTGCACGATGAATCACAGGATGTTGCGAGAGCATATGGAGCTATTAAAACACCGCATATTTTTATTGTACAAAAGGAAAACCAGCAATTTATTGTAAAATATATTGGTGCAATTGATGACAACTGGGAAGATGCGACAGCTGTAAAAGAAAAATATGTAGAAAATGCTTTAGATGCTTTATTAAAAGGTCAACCCGTTGCTGTAGCAAATACAAAAGCAATTGGTTGTGGAGTTAAATGGAAAAAATAACACTAATCTTATTCTCTCTATACATAAATAAAAAAGGTGTCGTTTTTCGATGCCTTTTTTATAAAGTTAATGATTTCAAATCCGGCTCTATAAAATTCTTTCTCGCTTCTTCAGATAATAAATAGTCTTTTGAATAAAATTGAAACGGAAGGCTTGTTATCGCATATTCACTTTGCAGCAACTGTATCAATAATTCTCTCAGAGAAAGAGATGATGACTCTTTCTTTATAAAAGTATCCATTACCCAAATCCAAAATACCGTTATAGTTTCATGATATCCGCTGGTTGCTGTATTTTCACCTCCGGTGGCAATGTTGTATTTTTTGATGTTAATTCGTATTCTATCGAGAGCTTGTTCTTTGCCATAAGTATAAACATAATACAAACCCGTGGCTAAATGTGCTTCATGTGTCCATTGCTCTTTAGGTAAAGACTCATCCTCAAACTTTTTTATAAAAGTTGTTATGTCTTCCAAGAAAAGAGGTTGCATTAGGAATTCAATTCCTTACTTAAAAAATCCATTAATTCTTTCACATATTCTGCAGAAAAATTGAACTCGATACCTGCTGTTTTATACATTTCAGGAATTGGTTTTGTATAACCGAGCTGTAACGCATTTTTGTAATCTTCAATTGCCTTTGCCTTATTTTGTTTATAGTTTCGCCATACTGCCAATGCACCTAACTGTGCAATTCCATATTCTATGTAATAAAAAGGCACTTCAAAAATATGAAGCTGTTTATGCCACAATGCTTTCCTGAAATCTTCATAACCACTCCAGTCAACTTCATCACTACTCAATTCTTTACTTAATTCCAGCCATTTGTTTTCGCGGTCTTCGCTGGTGTGCGTTGGATTCGTATAAATCCAATGCTGAAATTTATCTATCAACGCAATCCACGGCAACATAGTAATGATACCTTCTAAATGTGTTTCTATAGCACGTTTTTTATCTGCCTCATTGTAAAAGGCATCGAGTCCGTCAAATGTCATCAACTCCATACTCATAGAGGCAAGCTCCGCAGATTCAGAGCTGATGTCCTGATCAAAATTATAAGGAAGGGTACGCATTAAAAAAGAATGCACCGCATGTCCTGCTTCATGTACCATCGTTTCCAAATCGCGGTGGGTGCCTGCGGCATTCATAAAAATAAATGGCACACCAATTTCCGGAAGTGTCATATTATATCCGCCAGGTGCTTTTCCCTTGCGGGAATTCAAATCCAGATAATGCATATTATCCATTATGGAAATGCATTCCGCAAAAAATGGATCTACTTTATTTAAACATGTTACCGATTTTTCAATGAGTTCATCCTGTGTGCTGAATGGTTTTAATGCCGGTAGGTTTTCCGCATCTACTTCTAAATCGTATGGAAATAATTTATCGACATTTAATTGTTGTTTTCGTTTTTGATGAATCTTTTTTACTAGTGGAATAACTTCCGTTTTTATTGCCTCATGAAATTGTTCGCAAGATGTTACATCATAATCAAATCTCCCCATTTCGGCAAACATATAGTCTCTGAAATTTTTAAAGCCTGCGTTCTGTGCTATTTGATGACGAATCTTTAATAGCTCATCAAATAATTTATTTAATTTATCTCTGTCCTGATATCTTCGGTTGTTCGTTTTTTCAAAAATAATTTTTCGTAATGACCTATCCTGATTTTGTAAAAAAACAGCCGCTTGTGGTAGCGTATATTCATTACCATCGTGTTCTATTGTCATTGCGCCAATGGTAGAGCCATATTCTTGTGCAAGCAATTGCGTTTGTTGTGAAAGCGGAATATTCTCTTCACGAAAAATTTGCAGTTGTGTTTTTAAATTACGTAAATAAACAAAAAATCTGGATTGGTCCAATTCATTTATAAATGTAGAAGACGATAATTTTTTATTAAGCTGATTCGTAACCGTCATCCAGCTTGGCATAATAGTTTGAATAAAATCTTCGTAAGCATCGGTATACGTTTCATTTTCCGTATCACAGGTTTGGCGAATATATCGCCACCGATATTCTTCGTCTACCACAGCATCTGTTTCACTTCTATCCGCAATCCATTTCAACAAGTTTTCTTTGCTGTCAATTTCCCTGTTTAATAATTCATTGTAATACGATTCAATATCCTGCCAGGTATGTACTGCTAAGTTTTCAGCAAGGTATTTTCTGTCTTTACGAGTAATAGTCTTCATATTTATGATTTAAATAAAAATTCCTTCAAGGTTTTGAAAACCTTGAAGGAATTAAACTTTTAAAATTATACTTTATTTTTTGTCATTCTTGGTTTTGCTACTGATTGTTGCTGTACACTCATGTCTTTTGCAGGAACATGATGCTGCTGTGTGTGTGTTGATTTTGCGGCAGATTTTACTTCTTCACCTTCAGCCGGTTTTTTAAATACATCTAAATCTTCCAGAATAGCAAACCATTTAATCAGTTTTTTTATGTCAGAAATATTTACACGTTCTCTGTCAAAATTTGGCAATATCGTTCCTAAATATTTTCTTAAATCATCATTGGAGGCATTGACATCTACCGGCGCATTGGTTGCTTTTTGGTTTTTCATTTCAATAAAAACATCCAACAGTGGAACTGTATCCTCATCTGTATAAATGGCTATATTTTCTAATGGTGAAAACATATGCTGACGATTGGAATAAAATTTTTTGTTTTCTCCGTTCAGTTCGCTCAATATTAAACCGTCGTTTCTGTTAGCTACTAATCTTTTCAAACCTCCAATGCCTGTTACGGCAATAATTTCTCTGAATTCCATAAATTTATTTTAGTATGCAAAAGTAGGAAAATGTTATGGAATAGCGTATGAAAATATGTTAAGTCTGAAACTTATCGTGTTATGGCCATTTTTCCTGTATAAGTAAAAACCTCATTATTCTTTTCATAAGACATTTTTACAAAATACAAGCCACCTGGAAAATTTTCATTCACGGTAATAAGGTTAGAATTTTCGTTAAATTCTCTTTTTTGTATTTCTTTTCCCATAATGTCATATATGGTTATATTCCATTTGTTTGCCATTATGCCTTTGGGGATTTCTATTGTGAAGTTGTCAGTGGCCGGATTGGGGAAAATAGTCAGTTTCTCAGAAATCATATTTTCCTTTATGCCTGTTGTTCTCGTATCACAATCTAACAAACGATAACAAAAATCACGGATATGCCTTTCTGTACTGTCTAATACTTGTTGATTGACTAATTGCAGTGTTAAAATACTAGCTAAATCCAGGTTAAAAAACGGAACATGACCTTTGCCAATCCAATCTTCAAATTCACAATAAATACCCTGATTTTGTGCTCTTAAATTCATAGCCTTTCCTCCATATAAATTAGGTAAAGTCGGAAGACTAAATGGTTTGCCGTAATTGTATGGTACAATCGGGTCTGCAGACCCGTGGTTTAGCAATAATTCAATTCCGTTCGGAACCATCCAAGTTGTATCTAATAATGCTCCTGAAATACTGATTGCAGCTTTAGGTTTAATATGGTCAAATTTATGTCGCAGAATAGAATCTGCATTGGAACCATTTGCCTCTATTATCCATTGCTGATATTTAATCGGCAATTGCTGTAAACTATCTAAATAGGTAATAAACATAGTAGAAACTGCTCCCGCAGAAACACCTCCGATAAATGCTTTTGAAGTATCAATCCGGTAAGGATTTCCATTAGAGTAGGTATCTACCAAATGGTCTACTGCTTCTTTTGTATCAATTAAAGCTCTTGAGACGGCTTTCACCATTATTTCTTCTGAAAGTAATCCTAATAAATTAGTCTCCTGACGATAATCGATGGAAATAGCAACATAACCATGTTGGGCAAAATAATTACACATTAATACAATATCCGGACTGTTTTGATCTAACAATTTTAAGTAAGCACCACCATGAATCAAAAGCATAACAGCCCGTTTGCTCGCAGTATCTCCTTGTGGCTCATACACATCATACTTGAGCTGAATAGGATAGCCGTTGCTTTGTAATTTAGTAGCATATACTATGTTATTGGTACGTTTTACATTTGGAAATAATTTGGTTTTGTATCTTCCGTTCAGGCAATCACTTGCGTTTACTGATGTTATACAACAAGCTACTATTAATAGAGAGTAAAGACCTTTTTGCATACCTGATTGTGTTTATATAAAAATAGTATGATTTTTAATTTGTAGTAGCAATACTTATAAGCAATTGTGCATTCTTATCTTTTGTATATCTTTGATGTATGCCTTTCAAAATTCATTCGGGTTACCAGCCTGCCGGCGATCAGCCAACAGCCATTCAGCAACTGTGTGAAGGTGTTTTGGGTAATGAAAAATATCAAACCTTGTTAGGTGTTACAGGTTCCGGTAAAACATTTACTATTGCCAATGTAATTGAAAAAGTACAACGACCAACGCTTATACTATCTCACAACAAAACATTAGTAGCGCAATTATATACTGAATTCAAAGAGTTTTTTCCGGAAAATAAAGTTGAGTTTTTTACATCCTACTATGATTACTATCAACCGGAAGCCTATGTTGCTGTAACCGATACTTACATTGAAAAAGATTTATCCATTAATGCTGAAATCGAAAAATTGCGCTTAAGTACCACCACTTCTTTAATGAGCGGCAGACGCGATGTAATAGTAGTGGCTTCAGTTTCCTGCATTTATGGATTAGGAAATCCGGCTGAATATAAAAACCAAATTATCAGAATAACCAAAGGACAAACTCTAAGCAGAAATACGTTTTTGTTTGACCTGGTGAGTATTTTATATGCGCGCACTACGGCTGATTTTCAGCGCGGAAATTTTCGGGTAGTTGGCGATAATGTTGAAGTATTTTTGGCATATGCTGATTATGCCTATCGTATTACTTTTTGGGGAGATGAAGTAGAAGAACTCGAATCATTCGATCCTGTCTCGGGAAAACGAATCGAAAAAATGCAGGACATTGCTATTTTTCCTGCAAATATTTATATCGCACCTCGCGACCAATTGCAAACCATCATTCATGAAATTCAAGATGAATTAAAAGCGCATGTTGAATATTTTAATAAAACCGGAAAACAACTCGAAGCAAAACGTTTAGAAGAACGCGTGAATTTCGATTTGGAAATGATTCGCGAGTTAGGTTATTGCAGTGGCATCGAAAATTACTCCCGATTTTTTGACAGGCGACATCCGGGCGACCGACCTTTCTGTCTATTAGATTATTTTCCGGAAGATTTTTTATTGGTGGTAGATGAAAGTCATGTGACTATTCCGCAAATTGGTGGTATGTATGGCGGCGACCGAAGCAGAAAACAAAATTTAGTAGAATACGGTTTTCGTTTGCCAAGTGCCATGGATAATCGACCTTTAAATTTTGGCGAATTTGAATCCTTGCTGAATCAAATAATTTTTGTGTCTGCAACACCGGCAGATTATGAATTAATGAAGACGCATGGCGAATTTGTAGAACAAGTCGTACGACCAACGGGTTTACTCGACCCTCCGATTGACGTGCGGCCGAGTGTAAATCAGATAGATGACTTACTGGACGAAATCCAAAATAGAATAAAAGCAGATGAACGTGTTTTAGTAACAACGCTGACAAAAAGAATGGCAGAAGAGTTATCAAAATATTTAACCAAACTCAATATAAAATGTAAATACTTACACAGCGATGTGGACACCATGGAGCGTGTTGAAATTATACAAGGTTTGCGCCTCGGTGATTTTGATGTGCTGATTGGTGTAAATTTACTGCGCGAAGGTTTGGATATTCCTGAGGTTTCTCTGGTAGCTATTTTAGATGCTGACAAAGAAGGTTTCCTGCGTAACGAACGTTCGCTTACACAAACGGCTGGTCGTGCGGCGCGCAACGCAAATGGTTTAGTTATTTTTTATGGCGATGTCATTACAAAGTCGATGCAGAAAACCATTGATGAAACCAACAGAAGAAGAGAAAAGCAAATTGCTTATAATATTCAACATAATATTACGCCCAAAACCGTTTATAAAAGCAAAGAAGAAATTTTGCAGCGTGCTTCTATTTTAGATATACGCCAAACAGCTGAAACTAAAACAGAAAAAAAATATAGAGAACAAGATGAAAGCATGATTGCAGCAGCAGATGAGGAAACGGAATATTTGACAGCGGCACAAATTGAAAAGAAAATTGCGCAACTGAAAAAAGCCATGCAGCGTGCATCACAGCAAATGGATTTTATGGAAGCCGCAAGATTGAGAGATGAAATGTTTAAATGGCAGGAAAGATTATAAAAAATTAAACAAACAATATGCAAAAAACCATTCTTATCACAGGTGCTACTTCCGGCTTAGGCTTGGAGGCAGCCAAGCAATTATCCAAACAAGGTCATGAAATAATTTTGTTATGCCGCAACAAAGAAAAAGGTGATGCTGCACTTGCAGAAATAAAGTCATTTTCCGGAAATAATAATCTACATGTATACACCGCCAATTTGTCTTCGCAAAAATCAATAGAGCAAGCAGCTCAAAACATCAAAAAAGATTTTTCCAAACTGGATGTATTATTGAATAATGCAGGTGCCGTATTTTCTGACTTTCAATTATCAGAAGAGGGCATTGAAATGACCATAGCAAACAATCACTTCAATTATTTCTGGTTGTCGTATTATTTGTTCGATTTGCTGAAAAATGCAAACGGTGCACGCATCGTCAACGTTGCCAGCGATTCACATTACAGCGCTAAGAAAATTGACATTGATTCTTTCTACCAAAAGAAAGGAAGGTATTTCGTGCTGAGTGCCTATGAGCAAAGTAAATTGGCAAATGTACTATTCACGTATTCACTTGCAGAAAAAGCAAAACCATTTAATATTACGGTGAATGCCTTGCATCCGGGTTTTGTGTATACGCCAATCGGCGAAAAAAACGGTAATAAATTTTTCGGTATGGTTTGGAATACAATGTCAAAACTGTTCGGCTTAACGGTAGAAAAAGGAGCGAGCTCTCACATCTACTTAGCAAGCAGTGATGAAGTAAAAAATGTCACCGGGAAATATTTCCATAATTGCAAAGACAAGCGTTCATCCGGAATTTCGTATGATAAAAATGTGCAGGAGTTATTGTGGAAAGAAAGCGAACGTAAAAGCGGATTCTCTTTTTTGTGATTCTGTTCCGATAGCTATCGGAAGAAGTGAAGAATCATATTTGATGAAAGTATTTATTTTATAAAAAATAAAAAGCAAAACCCGATGTCTAGGACATCGGGTTTATTTTTTCGTCATTTTTTTATGACTACTTTTTTTTCGCTGCTGCTTTTTTCGCCGGAGCTTTTTTTGCTACTGCTTTTTTTGCCGGAGCTTTTTTTGCTACTGCTT